>NZ_WXEY01000009.1 GCF_009877425.1 Heliomicrobium undosum
GAAGACAACCGCGATGACCTCGACGGTTGTCTTCCTTCGTTTTCCTCGTAGTATTTTACTCGCTACCCATGAACCAGTTCACGGTGACTAACGTTTTTTGCTGTAATTCCGTCTACGTAATAGATGGAACGAAAGTCTGTGCTTTTTACATAAAGTGATAGCAGACGCCGCGTTCGCGACGTTCATCAAAGTGCCGCTGGAACAAACGGTTACTACTTGATGATAAAAAATCAGCGGTCTTTTTGTAAGCTTCCGGTGTATCCGCTTTCTACACAGAAAGCCTGCCAACCAATGCATATGGGGTCTTGACTTTGTGGGGCTCTGCCAATCAAGCGTGATTGAAAGGAAGCAGATGATTTTGAAAGGAAAACAAACAAATGACGTTATTTTTCTCTTTTTGTTGATCTGTATTTTCGGAATACTTGGTCAAGGATGGTGGCTTGGGAACGGTTTTCTTGAAAAGAACATGAATACGGATACATCCCGATTTGAAAAAACAAATGCTGACAAAGCTCCCTTTGTGATTGTAGCTATGGGGGATTCGCTGACAAAAGGAACGGGAGATTCTTCGGGCAAAGGATATGTCGGTTATCTGGTGGACCGCATACAAGAGAGCGCGAATCGAAGGGTCGCCCTCTCGAACATCGCGGTGAACGGAGAAAAGTCGGGCCAGTTGCTTGGAAAGCTAAAACACCCGTCAGTGCGTAAACAGGTGGAGGCGGCCGATGTCATCGTCATGACGATCGGAGCCAATGACCTTTTAACCGGAGAAACCATAAAAAATATAAATTTTGCTCAACTCCAAAAGAATAAGGCCGAATACGTAAGAAACCTCAGGGCTATTCTTTCTCATATTCGTTCCCAAAATACAAAAGCGAACATTTTTTATCTAGGCTTGTACAATCCCTTCAGCAACGTAGAAAATGCGGCCTTAACCTCATCGGTGATACAAAACTGGAATGCAACCAGCGCCAGGGTCTGTGCAGGTTTCCCAAAAACCGCCTTTGTTCCCACCTTTGACTTGTTTTCAGCGATGGTTAAAAACTACCTGTCGAATGACATGTTTCATCCAAATGCCCGGGGATACCGATTGATGGCCGAACGGTTGGCGCAATACATTTTGTAGATAACGATTCCTAGAGAAATACATACGCTTTTAATCATATGGGTTAGTTATGGATGCAAGCCGCTCACTGGGGGCGTTGAAAATGAGATATGTTATGGTCACCAATACTCGATTGATTCTTTTTGTTATTGCCAGATCTCGAAGAGAATTCCATCGCCTGATGAGGACAGGATGCTATACAATCACCACAAGCGAAACAATCGGGTGATAATTTTTTGCCTTCTAGCATAGGACCTGCGTGACCTGACGGACAAACGTTTGTACAGACTTTGCAGTTCGTGCATTTTTCAGGGTTAGGATGTATACGCATCCAGGCAAAACGCTCGAATAACCATGCGAGCGTGCCAAATGGGCAAGCTAAGGTGCACCATGGACGATAGATAAACAGCGATAGGAATAATACGATTAAGATAGAACCGAGAAGAATCGGTGTCCACTTGGCAGGAGCAAACACAGAAAAGGGATCAATGGAACCTATTAAATTGGTTGCCCATCCCACAGCGGCCACCGCGCTAATCATGAATACAGCGAATCGTATACCAAGAGCAAGGTTAAAGGGAATCTTTATTCCGGCTCCTATTTTTTTACCGAATCCGATCTGTTGACGAAACCGAAACAAGGTCTCTTGCAGCCCGCCAAGTTGACAACCCCATCCGCAGATAAAACGGACAGCAATGAGGCTTAAGATAAGGAATATAACGAATGCGATGAGCCGTGGAGGAAATATCGCCCCAGTCTGTCCGTACAAGACAAACGCGTCGTTGACCGTGCCCATGGGGTTGGGGTCGCTGCCCAAAACAACACCAAAAATAAGAGCAGCGAGAATATTTGCAGAAATACGGATGAATCGCCACTTCGTTTTTAAACGAGTAGCACGTTGCAACAGATAACCGGATCCAATTAAGGCGATCATCCAAAGGGCAAACTTTGTGGCGATTAGTTTCCAGTCTTTGCTTTTTTCAGTGGTGGTCAACCCGATTTCTTTTTTAATGAGGTCAGTAGTCCTTTGAGGATCGAGACCCAGTTGAGCGAGAGTAGCGGCTTCGTCCACGGGCTCCTGAATTTGTAACACTTGAAATAGTTTTTCCCGATCCAGGTGACTTTGCTGCTCTAACTCAATAATTGTAGTTTGCTCAGTGACATGAATTTCAGGTACGCCCACCTCGGCCAACGCCGGTGAAGAGTTTAACATAAGATTCAGAAATAGAAAGACTACAGGGATTAGGCGTAGAATCCTCGTACGACGGTAAAGGAAAGATTGCATGCTGGCTCCCTCCGTTTCCTTTGCATCATACGTTAAGAATACAATAGCTATGTCACATCTTCTTGTCACTATTGTTACAATTTGGTCACAAATGAACAGATTCAAGATGAGCCCAACCTAGCCGCCATGATTGCATCATGATTCAGATGATATATTTCCTCGTCAAGTCCATTCTGCATGAATGTTTTCGATGTTTTTGCTGTAACGCGAAGAATCAATCGGCCGATTCGTTTCATCGAAGTATTTCCCGGTCACTGACGCTGCTTCCGGGGAAGTCGCTAAGTAGGTGTACGTCCTGGCCATCTCTTCCGGGGAGATGGAAAACCTGCTTTTGATCGAATACATGAATTTCATCGTCTTTGACAAGTTGGGATACCTTCGGATGTCGATTTTCACGTTGGTGACCCGGACGCAGTTCACGGTGATGGGCGTATCTTTCAATTGATCGGCGAGCCAATAGGTCCTGGGCCAGCTTCGACTGATAATAGGCCTTTTCGACACTGAAATTTCCTTTTTTGAATTCAGGGTCATCGAAGTGAATTCAGGTCTGTCAGCAGAACCGGACCGATGTGGTTTGTGGCCCATACGGTTTCGATGTTCTCTTCCGAAAACACCGGTCTTTTCCTGCTGATATCAAAGTCAGCGGCGTTATGAATGAGCACATCCAGCCGATCGTATGTCGATTTGAATGTTGCGACGGCCGCCTTGATCGAGCGTTGAGAGCTCATGTCGACAACCAACAGGTCAACGTCGTGGCTATTGCTTCCCTCGCGGATCTCACGTAATGCCGCCAAGCCTCGTTCTTCGTGTCGGCAACCGATCAAAACGTGCATCCCGATTTTGGCCAGTTGAATGGCTGCTGCTTGATTAAGCGGCATGACCATTAATTGATTAGTTAAATTATTTATGTTCCATTGTGATCGTTCGTCAAAAGTTATACAATGATGGTAAGGTAGTTTTTGGCGGGAGTAGGGGAGATGTTTTGAACGAAAATTACAGAAGTAAGATTCAATCAGGTTAACCTCCATGGCGCCGTGAAAGCATTGGTCTCTGTAACGATTGACGATTCCTTTGCGGTTCACGAGATTAAAGTGATCGAAGGAAAAAATGGATTGTTTATCGCGATGCCGAGTCAGGTCTTGCCCGATGGAACGTATCAGGACATCGTCCACCCGCTTACCCAGGAAACTCGTGATTATATTTCAAACATTCTGCTCGAAGCGTTCAATTCGATGGTAGAAGAAATGAATACGATGAAACGAACGTAGTTGACCCCGGCTCGTAAGGCTGGGGTTTTTTTATTACAGCTTTCAACCTTATACATGTTTAAGGTTTTTGTTGTGCTAGTTCCAAACATGTGATAAGCTGTGAATGACATAATCCTAAGCTGCTTTGCCGCAAAGGTTAAGCACCCCTGCCCTTTAGAACTTGTTTCTAGGGGCATTTCTTTTTTTGGAACAGCTCCAGACATCAAAAAGCCTCGGGGTTTGATGATGCTTTTGAACATACATGGAAAATTGATTCGAATACCAGGTATATCGATAACCAATGGTTTTTCGATCTGAGTATCACAAGTATCGGAGATTGCCTATTTCATTATTTCTAACTCCTACGAGTAGATAGCCCTATGAAAAAACCCAGTCCAAGCCCCACAAAGATCGGCCTAATTTCAGGAGTTGCATGGAAGAACAAGTTCAGAATCAAATAAACCGTATTAATGCCTACCATCGCGAAAAAGCCTACCGCAAATCTTTTTCTTTCTTGCACATATGGATGGGCCTTGCGACTTAACCAGAATGCAAGGGCAGACGAAAAAATCGATAAAGCAAATTGGACGGGTAGGGACACAGCAATCACCTCATTGAAATGTTCTTCATCGTCCCATTCATTCGTCACAACTGTCTTGCAAACCCTGCATCAATAAAAAAATAAGAATTAACGCTTTAGGAGGTTATTGAATATTTACATCGAATGATCGTTCTATAAAAAAGCAGGAGGGTGCTTATGTCGAATCATACGATCAGCCCTAGCGTCTACCAGCAAACCGAAGAAGGATACATCACAGCAGTGGACGGCATTTCTCGAAAGACGCTCGTTTACGGCGAAAAAACGCTGCTGGCGGAATTCCGCCTACAAAAAGGCAACCCCCTCCCTCGACACAAGCACCCCCATGAACAGACTGGCTATCTGGTATCGGGAAAGCTCATTCTCATCATCGATCAGGAGGAGTTCCCGCTATCTCCCGGAGACAGTTGGTGTATCCCCGGGAATGTGGAGCATGCGGCCATTGTTCTCGAAGATTCCGTCGCCATTGAGGTGTTTTCCCCGGTAAGGGAAGACTACAAGTAAATACCGCTGTTCTTGTAAGACCTCCCAACAGGTGAATTCTTGCTGAACTCGTAAGGTTTTGACGACAAGTCCATGGTGTTTCAAGAGCTCGCCCTTTGGCAATTGACAAGGGGCAATGAACGAAATATCATTGTCTTGACAACTAAAGTCTGTGAGGGGGTACTGGCTTGGATTTTAGGCTGGACGAGTCGATCGGCTATTTATTGAATAGGACGAGCATAAGACTGAAAAATAAACTGCTCCGAAGTTTTAAGCCCTATAATATGACCCCTGAGCAATGGGCCGTTTTGAAGGGATTGAGTGAAAAAGAAGGAATTTCGCCGAAGGAAATCGCGGAACTCACTTCTAAGGATCAACCCAGCACAGTTCGAATCCTGGAAAAGTTAGAGAAAAAAGGCTTTATTACTCGCCGGGTCAATCGGGAGGATACCAGGAGTTATCTATTGTTCATTACCGCCGCAGGTCGAGAGCTAGTGGAAGAGTTGATTCCCCTGGCTAAAGAAGTGCTTGATACGGCGCTGCAGGGGATTGAGAAAGAGAAAATCGACGAATTCAAGAAGATGCTAAACGTCATATATCGTAACGTAGACGGATAGTTTTTTTTGACCAATTAATTGTCGTGACAATTAATTATGGACTGGAGTCGCATGAAGAAGAATGGGAAAGGAGCGGATCTTTGTGACCCTCGGGAGTAAAGGCAAAGGCTGGCTAAAGATTTTTCACATCCTTTTCAGTTGCGGTTGGCTGGGAGGCGCAGTGGCGATGGCGATGCTGGACTTTATTCGCGGTGACATCGTTGTCAGCGGCGATGCCCTCTATGCCGTGAATGCCAGCATGAAAATCATCGACGATTATATTGTGATTCCATCTGCCATTGGGTGCTTGGTTACCGGGTTGTTTTTCTCATGGCTAACCAATTGGGGGTTCACCAAGTTCTACTGGGTGATTGTAAAATGGGTGCTCACCGTTGTTGCCATTCTCTTCGGAACCTTTTTTATCGGTCCCTGGCTAAACGAACTGGTAGAAATTTCACGAATTGAACGTATTTTGGCGCTTCAAAACGCTGTTTATCTATCCCATTTCCAGTCCCATGCGCTTTCCAGCCTGGTCCAAATCGCTTCTATGATCTTTATGATCGTTATCTCTGTGTTGAAGCCTTGGGGCAAGCGAGGCTAAAGAAAAAAGTTGGCCAATTTGCATCAGACAAAAGCGACCTCTCCGCAGCAGGAGAGGTCGCTTTTATACTTTAGGCAGGTTATGGATTCGAGATTTTTCATACTTATGTTACAATTATTGCATAGACGAATGAAAGAAGGGTCCCTATGGACAAGCGCCGCATGAATAGTACGCAATCCATCGCCATGTTTTTTATTGCTGTGATTTTTGGCGCCCTTTATTTATTATCTGTCTACGAACAAAATCAACGAAACCAGCAGGTTTTCCTGGATGTCCGCTTAGAGAATTTTCGACATGAGGTGGAAGCGTCATTAAATGGTTACAGGGTAGCCACCAAAATCTTAGAACAAGAGGTTTTGGATAAAGAAGAAATCACCCGGTTGCTTGCTCAGGCGAATCAGAGCGCCCCTGAAGAACGTGCGGTGTATCGAAACCTGTTATTGAACAGAATGACGGGTCTATATGCGGAGTTGGAAAGGTTCCGCTTTCGGCAGCTTCATTTTCACTTGAAGGATGGCGCCAGTTTTCTTCGCATGCACAGGCCGGAACAATTTGGCGACAACCTCTTTGCGGTGCGGGATACCGTGCGCATGGCCAATACGGAGTTGCGTGAAAGCATCGGATTCGAGGAAGGAAAGATATTTAACGGCTATCGTTTTGTCTATCCGCTGTTTTATCAAGGAGAGCATGTAGGCTCTGTCGAGGTTAGCATCTCTTTTGGTTCCATTAGCGAAGTGTTAAATCAATTGTTTGGCAGCTACAGCACCTTTATCATCAAGGAGAATACCGTTAGGGAAACAGTTTTTGCCAATGAACAAGATAATTACATCGATTCAGATATCCACAAAGACTATGTCTATGACAAACAAATCCAAGAGATGCGCCTTTATAACAAGAGCAATATGTCAGTACAAGAAATTCAAGCGATCAACCATGCTATCAGCAAGGATGTCAGCGTTAAGATTGACAGCGGTGAAAGCTTTGCTCTTAAAGCGAAGGTCAATGGTCAGTTTTATGTGATTTTGTTTTTACAGATCAAAAATATAAAAGGCGATCCTATCGCGTATCTGACGAGTTATGAGAAAAACACAACCCTTAGCGCCTTGCAAGGCAATTTTGAACGAAGCGTATTGTTTACGATCATCTTATTGTTTGCCCTGGCCCTGTTTTTAAAGGCCCGATTCGATGCAGAAAAATCGAACCAAGCAAAAAGTGATTTTTTGGCGACCATGAGTCATGAGATTCGAACCCCGATGAATGCGGTGATCGCCATGAATGAATTGCTTTTTGATACCCCTTTAAATAGAGAGCAGCGGAAATATGCCAGCACTATTCGTAATTCTGCTCGTTTATTGCTCGCCATCATCGATGATATTTTGGATTTTTCCAAGTTAGAATCGGGTCGTTATGAACTGGAACAAATTCCCATCGACTTGCATGAGATGATTGGAAGTACTATAGAAATGATGGAGGTTCAAGCAGCGCAAAAAGGCTTAACGCTGAAATGTCAGATTGATCCGGCTCTGCCGGATCAGATCCTGGGTGATCCATCACGATTGCGTCAAATCATGATAAACTTGCTCTCCAACGCCGTCAAGTTTACCAACCAGGGAAGCGTGACCGTGCAAGTCAACAAAAAAGCAGCGCCTGACGGTCATGAGGTAATTCTTTTTGCTGTCACAGACACGGGCATTGGCATGTCTTCTGAGGTTCAGGAAAAGCTCTTTTCACCCTTTACCCAAGCCGACGCCACCATCACGCGCCGGTACGGAGGAACCGGATTGGGCTTGGCTATCAGTCAAAGGCTTGTGCAATTGATGGGCGGAACCATCGGGGTAGAGAGTAAAGTCGGAGAAGGCTCTACTTTTTGGGTGGAATTGCCCTTGCAGCAGATGAATGCGGGACATGAGAGTGAAGTTACAGGCACAGGAAATGCTGAAAAGGCGCTCACGCGAAGAAACATGGGAACGGCAGATGCGCCAGGAGAAGAGATTGATCCCGAAAAGTTACATATTTTATTGGTCGAAGATAATCCTGTGAATTATGAAGTGGCTCGTTTGCATTTAGAAAAGCTGGGGCTGACATCAGTGCAGTGGGCGCAAAATGGCCTGGAAGCGATAGAGATGAAGGCGCAGCAAGATTTTGCTTTGATCCTGATGGATTGTCAGATGCCCGAACTGGATGGCTATGAAGCAACCCGGCGAATTCGTTTGGAGGAAAAACATACCCATTCGACGCCGATTATCGCGATGACGGCCAATGCATTATGGGAAGACCGGCAGCGTTGTCTCCGTGCCGGCATGAATGACTATATTGCAAAACCCATTGATCGCAAGACGTTGAGAGAAGTCCTCGGTCGTTATCTTGCCTTGCCTGGCAAAGAAACGACAAAAAGGACGATAGAAGAAAGAGGCCTTCTGCCGGGGAATGGAGAGGAACAGCCGGTTGACTTTACGATTCTGGAAAGTTTCGGCTCTCCTGCAGAACGACGGGAAATTTATCAGGTCTTTCTTCATGAGACCAAAGAAGCGATCGGTAATCTGAAACAGTATTTGAAACAGGGTAATTTGAATGAGGTCTTTAAAATTGCGCATAGCATAAAGTCAGCCAGCGCCGGTGTCGGCGCAGTACGGTTAGCGCGATTGCTCAACAGTCTTGAAATGATGGGCCGTAATCCCTCCGAGGAAGATCGCTTTCCCCATTACCAAGAGTTCATTGAAGATATTCAACGTGAATTTGACCGTGTTTCAAGAGCAATCCAACAAGAAGCCCGAATGGCGACTGTGCAAAGAGGAACAACCCTGTCATAAGGCTCACATCCAGTGAGACCAAGGCCACATTGAGGGAGTAATACAAGCAGACAGCGACACCCTAACGTTGGGGAGGTCGCTTTTCCTATTTCGGCCTCAGCCCCCAAGTGTGGACAAGTTGCTTTTCCTAAATGGACTTTTCTGAAAAAATTATTTATTGAACCGTAACGGTGTGTAATGTTTTACACTCAGCGGGATACAAATTAATATTTATACAATGGTAATATTTTCATGCAGAAGGAGAAAGCAAATCAACATCGAAAATATTATAAATTGATGTTTTATTTAAAGAAACAAGCCAATTTTTGACATTCATGAGGAGGCATCATTGTGTTAAATGACCTGAAGATTGGCGTCCGTATCATGATTTTGGTTTCCATACTGCTTCTTGCCATGTCGGCTCTCGGGTTGATTGGTCTATCCGTTTTTCAGGAAACCCATGAACTAAGTAATCGCACGGTGCGATCATCGGAAGAATTGTTGCAGATGGTAGACAGTTCCCGGAAAACGCAAGTCCTCTTTAAGAAACAGGTGCAAGAATGGAAGAACATACTGCTTCGCGGCCATGACCCCACTGCCTTTCAAAAATATATGAGTAACTTTCAAAAGGAGGAAAAGGCGACCAGCGAGGAGTTGCAACGTCTCAAAGCGATGATGACCCGCTACGGTATGGATGTGTCGTCGGTGGACCAGGCGTTAGCCACCCATGGGCAGTTGGGTCTCCGATACGGGGAAGCGCTGCGAGGGTTCAATGGAGGCGACCCGGAGAGCGTGCGAGCCGTCGATAAACAGGTGAACGGCATCGATCGCGCGCCCACCGAAGCGATTGATTCGATAGTTAAGCAGATTGAAAACTTCGCTGCACAAGAGTTTTCACAAATGCAAAGCCAATCGGACGCGGCGTTGGCTCGTTTTCAACAGATTATTCTTACCGCCTTATTGATCAGCCTCATTGTCGGCGGTTCGATCGGCTGGTTCTTTGTCCGGCAAATCACCCGGCCCCTGAGTGTATTGCAAGAGAGAATCGCTGGTATTGCAGAATCGGATGGCGACTTAACGCAGCAGATCGATATTACCAGTCGTGATGAGATTGGCGTGATGGCAAACAAGTTTAACCTGCTGTTGAATAAGACGAGAAACACCATCGCCCAGGCGGCTTCTGACGCGGTTAACCTGAACGAAAAAGCGAGGCAACTCTCTTCCACGACCGACGAGGTGCATCAGACATCCGAACAGATAGCGCTGGCCGTCGACGCCATCGCCCGCGGCAATCAGGATATCGCCAATGAGATCAACCAGATACGGGATTCGCTCCATGCCATCAACGGCAATGCGCAAACAACCGCTGACGGCGTGAAACGGATTGTCAGTGAATTCTCCGACGTCAACCGTACGTTGGATGACGGTCGAGTGGTCATGCAAAAGCAAAAAGGGAAGTGCAAAAGACCATTTGCTTGACCAATGAAGTGACGGAAACGGTGACCCGGTTAAAAGAAAAAACGCAATCCATCAGTCGTATCGCCGGAATCATCCAGAATATCGCTGAACAGACGAATCTTTTAGCCTTGAACGCAGCCATCGAAGCGGCCGGCGCTGGTGAGCAGGGGAGAGGGTTTGCCGTCGTGGCCGAAGAAGTGAGGAAACTTGCCGAGTCCTCCCGCCGATCGGCGCAGGAAGTCATGATACAGATCAAAGAGATGGAACAGGTGGTTGGACAAACGACCGCCGGCATAGATGACGCGAACATGGGCACTCGTAAGCAAGCGCAAGTGGCCGAGCAAACGGAGCAGTCTTTCGAACGGATCTCCGAAAAAGTAACCGTTGTCATGAAGGATACCCAGGACACAGGTCAACGGATGTTGCAGGTGATTCAGCAGGTGGAAGGTCTCTTTGCTTCCATCCATCGGATCGCCTCGGCGGCTAACGACGCTGCTGCGTCAACGGAGGAGGTTACTGCATCGGTCGAGGAGCAGACAGCCCTTTTCGAAAACGTCGCCGTCATCGCGGAGGAATGTAAAGGGTTGGCCGTGGGCTTACAGAATACGGTAAATCGGTTCCGATACTAAGCGACGCGAAAAGACAACCGCCGGTGCCACTGCAGGCTGGTGGAAAAAAGAGCATCGCGAAAGGCATCAAGGGCAGTCGAGAAGGCGGCCCTTTTTGCATGCAATCCAACGATGGAAGGATTTCTTATTTGCTATCTCTGGGCCTTTCCTGTTATGTGCTCAATGTCTATTTTGACCACGCGCGTTTTATCTCCAGATTGCTTAATGTACTTTTTACCATTTTCTACGTAATCCAAGGAATATTTTTTGACGAGCGCCAATAATCCATGCTCTTTTTCGTGATCATGAACGATCTTCGCTCTTCCAAAGACAATAACGCTTTCGTAGTTGGTATCAAATGAGCTTGATAACAGTTCTGTATCGCCGACGACACAAAAAGAAACCTTGCTTTCATTTTGAATATTGTCAAGTTTTTGGCCTGTTAGGGCAGAGTGAAAATATATGCAGCCATTTTCATAAACATAATTTAATGGTACGCCATAAGGATATCCGTCGGCGCTGATCGTTGAAAGAATTCCGATTTGGCCTTTCACAAGGATTTGCGCGCAATCTTCCGATGATATTTGCTTATCGCTTCTACGCATTTCAGTAAACATTTTGCTCATCCCTTCGCTTTAATAACTTACATGATAACATAAAGGCGGAAATAATGAAAAAGCAGGGGGGGGTAAATTCTGAGGGCCGGTTGCTCCGCCTGACTTGTCAGACACAAGTGAAGGCTGTATAGTAATAACATGAAGAGACTTAAATAACATAAACAGAGGGAGATATTATGGAACTCAAATTTGAAGATTATTTAATCAGTACTGATAAGACGCTTTTGCACCATGAGACGATTTATCAGTTCTTGGCATCGTCATATTGGGCGAATAAAAGATCTATTGAAGCGATCAACAAATCAATTGAAACATCGCTTTGTTTCGGCGTTTATCATGGAAACAGGCAAATTGGATTTGCTCGAATCGTTTCAGATTTTGCCACGATGTACTGGTTAGCAGATGTCATGATCGATGAAGAGTACCGTGGCCTAGGTATTGGAAAAAAACTAATAGAAACAATCCTTGCTAGTGAAGAATTGAAAGGTCTAAATGGGATTTTAGGAACACTTGATGCACATAGATTATATGAACAATTTGGATTTGTCAAAAACGCTGATAGATTCATGGTCAGAAGACCTATATAGCAGCAGTATTATTGAGAGCCTGTATCTCAACCGGCTCAAATAACAGTCTAGGTCAAATACCTGGGCTGTTTTGTTATTTACGGGGTTGCCTTGATAAAGGGGTTAGGTATGTTCGCAAAATAATCCTACATTACAGCAATATCCGCTCTGTCGATATATTCTAGATAAGAAGTAAAATGATTGTAATAACTTTTGCGTAAGGGGGCCGGTCTATGGTATTTCAAGAACTCGCCTCTGAAGGTTGTAATGTCGGCTTTATGGTGAACCATTTGACTGTTGAGCAGTTTGACAGATATGCCAGGGTATGGATATGCAAGTGCCATATCACCATGAGAAAAAATATGCCCAAGTCCGCCTTTACAAAGCACTTTTATCAGTTGTGGAGTAAAGCGAAAAGGATCGATGAAAACATCTTTGACCAGTTGCTTTACATCATTCAAGGGGTCGCAGCCGCAGAAAGCTATTCAAATCAAAGCGTTGGGTAAGTCAAAAAAAAGACACAAGTGGACTACGTCCGCCCTGTGTCTTTTTTTATTGGCGGAAATAACGAAAAGCTTGGCGGTAACATCGAGAATGCCCACGCTTTTCGTTCTATTGACGGTTGGACTTGCTGACATCACTGGATGTAATAGACTGGATTCGCCTTTCTTTCCGGCGCGGTCTGATTTTCTTTCATCTTATAGCCGAGTACGATGGCATAGAGCGGCCGATAGTGTTCTGGGATTTCCATTTGACGAATCCACCGCTCGCCTGTTTCCCCCTCGAAAAGATGAATGACCGATTGCGTCCAGCATGAACCGACACCGAGGGATTCGGCAGCCAACAGCATGTTTTGGGTGGCTGCGGCGCAGTCCACATGGGGCAGCATTGCCCTTGTGTCCCCACTGATGAAAACAGCGCATGGCGCATTGTGAAACACATGAAAATCTGGACTTGTTGCAAACCGCTTGAAATGCGGATGTTCAGATTTGGCGAAAAACGCCTTGGCATCCTGATTGATCTTATTCATGATTTGCTTGTTCTGGACGACAGTAAAATGCCAAGGCTGTTGATTCGCGGCGCTTGGCGCATACATCCCTGCTTCAATGATGGCGCCCAGAGCCTCTTCTTGAATAGGGTCTTCTTTAAATGACCGCGTGCTTCTTCGATGCTTAATGACCGATAAGGCGCTGTTCAATGCTGTTCCCTCACAATCAACAATATCTTTCAGGTTAGGGTAGCCATTAAAAAAGGAGATTATGCCGATTGCTCGCTTGGTTCAACGGTTTACCTGTTCCAGTACTTCCTTGAAAAGTGGTCTTTATAAGCTACCGCTATGCCCTTGACAAGGTCATCGCGACAACACATACTGTAAGTAACATATAGATATCATCTACATAAAAGGAGGTAGGGCTTTTGGCTAAAGTAAACTATGGACGTCACTTACCAGCCTTTATTTTGTTGTTTCTGGCCCAAGAACCGGCCTATGGACTCACATTGCTGAAACAACTAGAACAGCGGTTGCCCCATAATAACGCTGACAGCGCTGCCGTATACCGGGCGTTGCAGGAGTTGGAGAAGAGCGAAGCCGTCGAATCCTATTGGGACACGTCAGATCCGGGTCCCGCAAAGAAATGGTATAAAATATCGCCCCAAGGATTCCGTATCTTAGATGACTTCAAAAAGGATATTGAGCAGCGGAAGAGCAATATCGAGTTCTTTTTGAGCGAATACGCCAAATTATTCTCGAAAGAATGAAGGTGGGATATATGACGACAATTGTACTTTATACGATAGCATTGTGCTTGGCAGCCCTTTCATGGCGCAAAGACAAAAGCAAAACCATGGTTGCGTTAAGGAAGGCATGGACCAGCTTTTTGAAACTCCTTCCCGACGTGCTGGTCATCATGCTGCTCGTCGGCATTTCTTTAGCTGTTTTAAAACCGGAAATCATTTCGAGATTTATTGGAGACAGTTCCGGGCTGTATGGGATCATTGTCGCCTTGCTCGTTGGTTCGATCACGATGGTCCCCAGTTTCGTCGCCTTTCCCTTAGCCGCGGCGTTGCTCCAGGGAGGCGCAGGCTATACGCAGGTTGCAGCGTTTGTTTCTACATTGATGGCGGTAGGCATTATCACCCTGCCGGCGGAAGTCAAATATTTTAACAAACCGATCGCCTTGCTGCGAAACGCCTTCGCCTTTATCATTGCTGTTTTGTTTACGATAGTAATCGGGTGGGTGATGTGAGGTGGAAACCATGAAACAATACAGGTGGAGCTTCGCCCTTTTTCTACTTATTGTCCTTTTGTACCTATTTGATCAGCAACTCGGCAGGGACGCTTTTTTCATCACCTATGATAATTTGGAACAGATGCTTGCCTTGGTGCCGCCCATCTTCATCCTAATGGGACTTTTGGACGTATGGATTCCCAAAGAGACATTAATCCGGTATATGGGTCCTGGTTCAAGCTATAGAGGGTTAGCCATTGCCTTCCTACTCGGCACTGCGGCTGCAGGTCCGCTCTATGTGGCATTCCCCCTTGCGATCCTGCTCTTAAAAAAAGGCGCCCGCCTGGCGAATGTGGTGTTCTTTTTGGGCGTTTGGTCGAGCACGAAGCTTCCCATCGTCTTGTTCGAAATCGCTTCCTTCGGTTTGACCTTCACCGTTATCCACATCGGGATCAGCATTCCAGCCTATTTGGCAACAGCCTACCTGATAGAAAAAATGGTCTCCGACACAGAACTTAGAGGTATCATTCAAAAAGCGGAAGTGGCATAGACGCTTATTTCCTTTGGCTAGGCTGCAGCACTGTGGCCATGAGTCTCATTCATGAGGCTCCTTTTTTTTAGAGAGTAGCATGAGAAAGAAGCGTCTCTGCCGACAATTTATATTAATCATTATTTCGATACCTTACATATGGAAATTTAACTAGATTTTTGCATATGCCACTTGAAAAAGGGAATAAATGCTGTAAAATAAATGAGAATACGGGCAGGGGGTATGATATGGCGTGCGTTTCTGGGATAGTCTGATCGTCAAGATCGCGATTTACATCATGCTCGGTAGTGGAATAGTGGCGGCGCCCTTTATCACTTATATCGGCTCAAAGCAAACTGAGGAGATACGGAAGCAAGCGGTCAATAAAGCGAAAACGATGGCCGACATTGTTGCCGTATACCGAAATACGCATCAGCAGTTCAGCGATAAGCTGCATATGCCATCCATTGAAGTACTATTGGCCATGTCTAAAAAGTTTAACGTATTGCCTGAGAATGATGTCACCTTTCATATCACCTCTGCGACAGAACTGTTGATAAACCCTGAAAACAAGCCAACCGAATGGGATGAAAAAGCGATGGGGCAGTTTGTGCAAGCAGCCGACAACAAAGAGCGGGCTGAGCAGCAGGATTTTTTAGAGTTTCAGCGCATGGAGAATCGAGAGGTTCTTCTCTACGCTCGTCCGATCTATACCACTCCCGGCTGTTTGAACTGCCACCCGAAAAACAAAGTGAACGAAATTGCCGGCATTCAGACTGTCTCGGTAGATATGTCGAGATCAAACGCCAAAGCGGCAGCCTTGTACTGGGAGCTGGGGTTTTTAGGGATTATGCTTCCTTTGGCCATTACAGGATTGCTGGCGATCATCTTCCGCTTTCAGTTGCTGCTGCCGATACGCCGGCAGATTCTTACGATGGAACAGGTGGCTTCGGGTGATCTGAGAATCGCCCGAGAGGCCAATCCTTTTTCCGGGGAAGTGGGCCAGTTGGCCCAGGCTTTCCGCGCTATGACATTACGCTTGTCCCAATTGATCGAACAGATTCAAAAACACTCCGTTCAGATCATGGGCACGTCGGATGTGCTTGTCTCTACCAGCAAGCATTCGACCAGAGCAGCTGAAGAGGTCATGAAAAGCGCGCGGGAACTGGCCTGCGGGGCCACGCAGACAGCCAGCCAGGTGGAACAGGGGAGCGGACATGCCCACGATCTGGCCCATATCCTGCGCGAGGTCTCCGACGGCGCGGCAAAAGCGGTTCTATCAGCCAAAACAACCGTCGAAGACGCTGAAAAAGGGCAGGCTGATCTGGAACTTGTCAAGGGGAGCATGGATGCGATCCAGCAGGCCGTGAACAATGCAGCGGAACGGGTGGCTTCATTAAAGACACGCTCGCTGGCGATCGATGAGGTGATTGCCATCATCGTAGGAATCTCCGATCAAACGAACCTTCTCGCCTTGAACGCTGCCATTGAAGCGGCTAGAGCCGGTGAGCATGGCCGGGGCTTTGCTGTTGTCGCCGATGAGGTGAGAAGACTGGCGGAACAAGCAAAAGGGTCTTCCGAGGAGGTTCGGCGCTTAATCGTCGGTATTCGTCAAGAAATTGATATCGTCACCGAGCAGACACAGAACGGTTCACGTGAAGTCGACTCCGGTTATCAGGTTGTTCAAAAGGCCTCTCAATCGTTCAATACGATTGAGGCCAATACGCGCCTGCTGGCGATAGAGATCGAGCGGGTGGCGGAAGCAGCGCGCGAAATCACCGGGAAGGGCGATGAGATCGCTAAAAACTTCATCACCATCGATGAGATTGCGCGCAAGAACTCGGAAGATACACAGGCGACAGCCCTTTCCATCGAACGGCAGTTAGCGCTTATCGAAGAGTTGGCGACGACGGCAGACACATTGAAACAGGTCGCCCACAACTTGGAGGAGACAGCCAGCCAGTTTGTTTTGCCATAATAAAAAGCCACCCTTTGCGGAGTGGCTGGGAGGCAAGTTCGCCGGTTTCGGTTCAACGATTGTTCAGATAGTCTTCTTCGGGATGTTGGCGCTAGGGGCGCCGGTTGCCTTATTGCCAGCGTCTGATTTCGTGACCGTTTTTCCTGTCGTGATCCCGGTGCCGACTGTGGTTGGCGTTTGTGTTGGCTTTCGTTTATCGTCAGACATCCTATCACCTTGTTTCTTCATGATGTTTTTGTTTGCTCTTGGCAGGTCAGGCCATCGCCTGTATATACCTGATAGCCTCCCGGATTCGCGCCAATTCGCCGGAGCGGACCAGATAGGCGTAGTCGCCCATGGCCACCCGGAAGACGGGGTCGATGGCGCCATGGTGGCAGACGAGGTCCCCCAGTTGCCGCAGCACATCGGCATGGGGGTGGACATAAGGTTTGCCCCTTTTCCGGCTGATGAAGGCGCAGTGGTATTTTCGGTCATAGCGGGCGGTAAACCGGTTGTGGACGATCACGTTCGCCCACTGGGCGTAGATATCGATGTCATTAGCATAATTGAACATGTCCAGTGTAAAGCCGCCCGGCGGGCGCATGTTCACTTCCAGGGCGATAATGCGGTCATCGGCGGTCCGGAAAAACTCAAAGTGAAAGAAGCGCTCCCGCACATCGAAGGCGCGCAATGTCCGCAGGCCGGCCGCTTGCAGGTCGGCGGGGATTTCTCTCAGGGAGTAGAAGGAGACGTGGAGATCGTCGTTGACGGCTTCCATGACGCCCTGGTTGTACACATGGGAGGTAAAGAAGACGGGATGACCCTCCCGGTCGGTGAGGCCGTCAAAGGAGCAGATCGTTCCTTGGACGAATTCCTCTAAAAAATAGTCCACTGGCGGTTTATCGGAAAAAAACCGCGCAAGGTCGGTGTCGTCATTCAAGCGGAATGTTTTTGCCGCGCCGACGCCAGTGTCCGGTTTCACCACCACCGGGTAGCCGACCTCGTCGATCAATCTTTTTGCCGATTCCAGCGTCGGGATGAGACCGCCGCGGGCGACAGGGATGCCGGCAGATTGGAAGACTTTTTTCATCTCCGACTTGCGTTTGATCCGGGCGATATCCTTGTAATGGATGCCGAAAACGTTGAAGTCAGTGCGCAGGCGCGCCTCTGAAGCCAGCCAGTGTTCGTTCAGCGATTCGATGCGGTCGATCTTGCCATAACGATGGGTGAAATAGCCGCATGCCCGCAGGAGTTGGTCGTAATCCTCCATGTTATGGGCCTGATGATAGTCTGTGAGGGCAAAACGCAGTTCCGGTCGCAGTCGTTCATAGGACTCGTCGGCCACAGCCAGCACCGTCACGCCCAACTCCTTCAGCCGGATGCAGAAGCGGTAGTAGTTCGGAGGGAAATGGGGCGACAGAAAGACGATGTTCAAGCCAACAACCTCCAATCACCAGTGATCATTCCCTCCAGCGGCGTCGGATAGTACGCTCGTTGTAAAATAGCACCGCCGGGAGCGCTGTTCACAGGCCGCCCGGCGGTTTGAGTCAGTTAACCGATATCATTTCTCCGGCCTCGCGAAGATCATAACCGCCGAGGCGCTCTACCTCCAGGCGAAACTCTTCTGACTTGAGGATATCGATGATCTCTGGCAGACAATCATCGTCTGGCGCAAAGTTCAACAGCAGATCATATTGTTCCTTCGCGACAGGGATGAAATCCAACCCGAGCGCCTGCGCGGCTGCCTGTACGCCGAGGCCGGCGTCGGCTGTGCCGGCGGCGACGGAGGCCGCCACCGCCATGTGGGTGCCCACCTCTTTGTCGTAGCCGGTGATCACACTAACGGAAATTCCCGCTTTACCGAGCTCATAATCAAGCAGCATCCGCGTTCCCGAACCGCGCTGCCGGTTGACGTAGGTGAGTTCCGGTCGAGCGAGGTCGCTTAACCGGGTGATGCCTTTCGGGTTGCCAGGCAGGACAAGCAGGCCCTGCTCGCGCATGGCCAGATGGATCAGACATCCCTGCAAGCCAGGCAGATACTTTTTGACGAAGGGAACGTTGTAACAGCCCGACTGCTCGTCCAGCAGGTGGATGCCGGCCATGTGCGCCTCATTGTTGCGGATGGCCATGATTCCGCCCATGCTGCCCACGTTGGCGCAGGAGAGGGCGACATTTTCCATCCGGCGCCGCAGGAACAGGCCGAGCAGTTCCAGGGCGAGATCATGGCTGCCGACAGACAATATGGTGCGCGCCGGCCGGCGCTTGCGCAGCAGTGTCACCGGCATCGAAAGGCCGGCAGGGAGGCCAGTGCTGCCCCGCTCGATGCGAATGACGCCTTGCGCCTTTGTTAGCGACGAGATCATCCCGGCACCCCGGTTCAGGGGCGCGGCGATCCGCTTGCCTTGAACATCGCCGATGGAGACGCGGATGTATTCCTCCATGCCGATTGTCGATGCGACTGCCTTGGACAAAGCGGCCTCGACCTGAGGCGTCTCGTAAGGGGGGAGTTTATGCCTGGCCAGGAGGATGTCCCGGACGAACAGTTCCGCCGTCAACATGGCGGAAACGGGGTAGCCAGGTAATCCGATCACCGGCTTGCCTTGACAAACGGCCAGAACCACCGGCTTGCCCGGCTTGATGGCGACGCCGTGGACGAGCACTTCGCCGATGGCGGACAGGACAGCAGCGGTATAGTCTTCCCGGCCGGCCGACGTGCCTGCATTGATGATCACCATATCGCTTTCAGCCAAGCTTTCTATGAGGGTTTCCTCGATGGCCTGCCGGTTGTCTCTGACAATAGACTTCCGGGCCGGCTGGCCACCCCATTCGGTCACCGCCGCCGCGAGCATGTGGGAATTCACATCAAGGATGGCGCCGGGTTGCAGTTCCTCCCGGGTCGCAACAATCTCGTCGCCTGTCGGAATCACGGCAACCTTCGGTCTTTTGACCACTTCCACCGTGTCCAACCCGGCGGCCAGCAACGCGGCAATGTCCACTGGCGCGATGACATGGTGTTCCGCGATGACCAGTTCCCCGGCCACGATGTCCTCGCCGATGATCCGGACATGCTGCCAGGGTGCGGCGGCAGCGATGATCTCCGCTGTCCCTTCAGAGATGTGGACGTCTTCGATCATGATCACCGCGTTGGTTCCGGCGGGCATCGCATCGCCCGTATCAACAGCATAGCAGCCCCCAGGCGTGAAGGGACTGCCGGGCGGCAGCAGGGTCAACCCTTTCGGCGCCGTCTCCTGGGCGCCGTAGGTGTCAGAGGCATAGACGGCGATACCGTCCATGGCGGAGCCGTTGTAATGCGGCACCGATTGCTTCGCATAGACCGTACCGGCTGTCACGCGTCCGAGTGATGCCGTTACCGGCAAGTGTTCAACAGGGGGGCGTTCAAAATAGCCGATTTCTTTCAGTGTATTACGCCACAGCGCCTGCGCCTCGTCCCGCTGCAGGCAATTCAGGTAGGCTTTATTGCTGCCCATGCTTGCGCACCATCCCTCTTTAATCGGCGTCATAGAGAAGGAGCACCTCAACGGCTTCCCCTTCGTATACACCGCTCTTGTCGGCCGGGATGTGCATGATGCCATCCGATTCGGCCATCAACCGGATCAGGCCCGACTTTCCGAAGATCGGCGCCGCCTTGTTGTTTGCCCCTTCTTTAATAAGCCGGACGCCGATGAAATCGTCGCGACCCGGAGAGGAGGCCACATTGCGGTTGAGGCGGGCTGTAACGCGCGTGCGCTGGAAGGTGTTTTTTTGGCCGGAGAGCAGGCGCACAGCCGGCTTGACCAACTGATCGCTCACCGTCATCGCGGCGACAGGATGGCCCGGCAACCCG
Organism: Heliomicrobium undosum; assembly: GCF_009877425.1. Lineage (NCBI taxonomy): Bacteria > Bacillati > Bacillota > Clostridia > Eubacteriales > Heliobacteriaceae > Heliomicrobium > Heliomicrobium undosum. Next base: position 20,512 of record NZ_WXEY01000009.1, read on the forward strand.
AAGATGGGTGTCCCTTCGACCATCCCGAAGATGGTCGGTTTTCCCGGTTTGATGGCGATCCCGTGAAACAAGACACCGGGGGCGCCGAGGCCGTCGATGGCCTTGACAGTGAAATCTCGTGCCCCTACGGAACTGCCGCCGGAGATGACGACCATGTGATGGGTGACCGCTGCCTCGGCAAGCGCCCTGTAGAACTGTTCGAAACTGTCTCGGACGATACCCATGCGCGTCACTTGGCAACCCCATCCGGTGAAGAGGGCGCCTAAAGCGTAAGAATTGACATCCCGGATTTGACCGGCTTTGACGGGAACATCGATATCGACCAGTTCATCACCGGTGGAAATGATGGCGACTTTCACAGGTTGGCGCACCGGCACGTAGGTGACGCCACTGGCGGCGAGAACGCCGATGTGGGCCGGCGTAATTTTTTGTCCCCGGCGGAGAATGATCGAACCGTAGGCAATGTCTTCCCCTTTGACGACGACATTTTCACCGGGCGCGATCATTTTGGAGATTAAAAGTGAATGGGGATCAGGCTGCTCGGCATACTCCAGCATCACCACCGCGTCGGCCCCCGCCGGCAGCATGCCGCCCGTCGGGATCGTCGCCGCTTGGCCAGGGCGCAGTTCGATATCCGTGGGTTGCCCCATGAGCACCTCGCCGACGATAGTGAACAGTGATGGCGCGGCTTCGCTGGCGCCAAAGGTGTCGGCGCTGCGCACGGCAAAACCGTCGACCGTGGATCGGCTGAAAGGGGGGAGGTTCTCTATGGCCGCTATATCCGTTGCTGCCACCCTTCCCAAGGCATCGACAAGAGATACTTGCTCAAAAGCCACAATGGCGCCGGTCAGTTCTTTGGCGATTATCTCTTGGGCCTCGCGAAGGGGGATGCACTGGAAAAAGTCCATGGTGAATTCCTCTTTTCTGCGTAGGGTTGCATCAACTGGTCTTATGTGGGCTTATACAACGAAAGATCATGATTTATTTCGAGAAATGCCGTGCAATCCCCTGCTTGGCTTTGCCGTATACCCTGGGTAAGCGTTACTTGGTCCGTTTCCGTGTTATAATTTTGAAGATGAGAGGAGTGAAATCGGTGGACGCTTCCAAGAAAAAGGTGCAAACGAAGTTTGACGACACCGCTGGGCGGTATGACAGTCAACGGAAACAGTTGATCCCCTGTTTTGACGATTTCTATGGTATCGCTGTTTCGATTGCGGAGACGGAAAAGGAATCTCCGAAGATCCTCGATATCGGCGCAGGAACGGGGTTGCTGGCATCGTTCTTTATGGACAAGTACCCGAACGCCCAGTTCACGCTGATCGATATATCGGAGAAAATGCTGGATGTGGCGAAAGAGCGGTTCTGCGATAATCCCAATGTGACCTATCTGGTCGGCGACTATGCGAAATACCCCTTTTCGGAGAAGTTCGACCTCGTCATTTCGTCTCTGTCGATTCATCATCTGACCGACCCGGAGAAGGTTGCTTTGTACCGGACGATCTATGAACTCCTGAACGAAAAGGGGATATTCGTCAACGCCGACCAGGTGCTGGGAAGCACTCCCTACCTCGATAACATGTATGTGGACGACTGGAAGCGGAAAGTGGAAGCCAGCGGGTTGAGTCCCGAAGCCATCAAGGCGGCCTATGAGAGACTGAGTTTGGATATCTTTGCGCCTTTGCAGGCTCAGTTGAATTGGTTGAGGCAGGCGGGCTTTGTCGATGGCGATTGTGTATATAAATATTTTAACTTTGTCGTCCTCTTCGGCAGGAAAGATAGTACTGCGGCTTGACATGAAAAAAGCCCGCCTGTAGCGCAGCAGGCGGGCTTTTTTCATGTCTTTCGTGAAGCGGCATGATCTTGATCTTTAAGCCCCGTAACCGTATCCGAAACCGAAACCGGTGCCCAGAATGGCGATGATGATGATCAGGATGGCCAGGGCGACGATGCTATTCCCGAAGTAATAGCCAGTTCCGCAACCGCAAGCGTTGCCCATAAAAGGACCCCCTTTCGTCAAAATTGTGCAAAGGCGGGGTTAGTCGCGAACGTAGCCGAAGCCCACAATACTGGGATAGAAAGCGCCAATGATGATCAGGGCGATGACAAGACCGGCCACGACCCCAAAACCGGAACCGAAGAATCCGCCGTAAGCAGCACCCATACGGAAAGACCTCCTTTCATGGTATCTACCAACAGGTTATGGCAAACTATGGAATTGGTTACTCGCCGAGACGAGACTTTTAGCCGGAAGGGGGGGCGTTGCCGCCGGCGTAAAGTCATTTATTCATGGCGAATAGAGGAATAAAAGGGGGAGAAATAGAAACATTTTTTGCTAGTTTATTTCGATTCGGAATGAGGAACGCCCCATGATTCCGATAAGCTTTGGAAAAGAAGGTGATGACACTGCGACTTCGACTCCCCATTGTGTTGACTGTAGAGCCACCGATGTGGTCGTCCAAACGATTCGTTTCTGCTCTATCAACGGTAGGACTCTTTATCACGCTCTTTCTCCCTGCGGATGCCTTCGCCTCGGCTGCTGACGATGTCGCCGCGCGGTTGGATGCTGGCCCCCGAAGGAGCCTTGAACAGTTGCGCCAAATCGTGCCGGAGATCAAATCAATGCCCTTACAGAAGGATGATGTGGAAGATCAACTGGGGCTCATTACCATCCATGGCGCTGCGGAAGCCTCCGATCTGTACATAACCTTCAGCCTTGATCAATGGACGGGGAAGATTCATTTCTATCAGCGCGCTTACAGCAAAGAGCCAAACAAGCAAGGCAAATCACAGCCCATGTCACGGCGTGAGATAAGGGAAAAGTGTGTTGCCTATGCGACAAGCCTCTTGGGAGGGGATTGGGCGCAGTATCGCGGTGATGGTCCGCTTATGTTTCGTCAAGTTGATGATGCTGCTTCGTATACCCTGAATTTGCCGCGCGATTTGAACGGCGGCGGGATGATAGACGATGGATGCGTGGTTTCCGTCGACGAGCAGGGAACGCTCATCTCTTTTTTCCGTCCCAAGGAAACGCCGCGTGACCCGGGGGATTATTATCCTTCCACGGTGAACTGGATCGCAAAGGACCAAGCCGTTGCCCGATTACGACGTGAATCTCCGATGCGATTGATGTATGTGGAACGGTTGCCGGTGACCGTGGATGAGCAAGGAAATACCATCTCGTCCCGCCCGGCTTTGATCTATGCGCCAACCCGGATTGACCCGATCGACGGGGAGACAGGCTTATTTACGTATGATCCGTTCCTGGATCGGTGGGGGGTTTTTCCCAAATGGTTTGCTACGCCGATGCATGTCGGTTACTGGACGACCATCATGCCGCCTGCGGAAACATTGGTTCAAGTAAAAGGAGGAGGGGCGCCGTCTGTTGTGGCTAACCTGGATGAGTCGGCGGCCTGGATCTCCCAATACATGGGTGTCGATATGACGGGAAAGTCGCTCGATAAGGATCGCAGCAGATGGTTCATGTACGCCTCCGTCGAGGAACGAAGGGAGGAACGATATTCGTCCTGGTCAGTGGAAAATATCATCAATATCCGCATTTCCAAGGATACCGGCAGGATTACGTATTTTTCATATAAGGAAAATGGCTATCAACGCCAAGAACCGGAAGCGGATATCGGTCCCGAGGCCGCTCAAGCTACGGCGATCGCTTTTATCCAACAGTTTCTTCCCCCTGGCGACCATGCCATGCTCATAAAAGCTCACCCCGTGGCCAATCAAATGCCTGAACCCGACGATATTCCTGAGTGGGTGAATCGGAGAGATATGACCGGTTGGATCCAGAGCGACCCGCCGTCATACGTGTTCCAATTTATCCGGCTCTACCAGGGGATACCGGTGAAAGAGCAGTACTTCCAGGTGTCCCTCGATGGGCGAGACGGACGGATAACCCGCTTTGAAATGCCGAAATCAATGTCGATCGATACAGCCCTTCCCGATAGCGATCAGGCGATTGCGCCGGAGAAGGCGATGGATGTTCTATTGGCCGATGTGCCTTTCAGCAGAACCTACTACTATCCAGTATATAGAAACATATTTACCAAGTACACCTACCGTCCGGTGTACAGGTTAAGCAGTGTCGGAATGGACACCTTTTGGGAGGGGCCTTTGTACGTCGATGCCTTCACCGGGAATTTGGTGAGTTTTCCCAAGGTCCTGAAGGATGGGAAATGAACGAAGCCCTGTTCTCTCTGTCAGAGAACAGGGCTTTATCATCATCAGTTCAATGGAGGATTTCGGCGACGCTACAGCAGCGCCCGCAACATCGCCTCCAACTCGGCCTGGGTCGCCCGGCGGGGATTGGTGAGACCGCAGACATCCTGCTGGGCGTTTGCCGCCAGGGTGGGGATATGCCGCTCTTCGAACCCCTTTAATTCGCTGAGACGCGTCGGCAGTTTCAATTCGCGCTGCAGCCGTTGGATGGCGCCGATGGCGGCGAGGCCGGCCTCCATCGGGGGGAGCATTGTGGTCGCGGCGCCCATCGCCTCGGCGATGCGGGCGAATTTGGCCGGCGCCGACGGCAGGTTGTAGGCGCAGACTGCCGGTAGCAGGAGGGCGTTGCAGAGACCGTGGGGCAGGTTGTAGAAACCGCCCAGTTGATGGGCCAGGGCATGGACATAGCCGAGACTGGCGTTGTTGAAGGAGATGCCGGCCAGGTATTCGGCGTAGGTCATCATCACCCGCGCCTCCAGATCGTTCCCGTTATAGAAGGCCCGCGGCAGGTATCCGGCGACCAGTTCGATCGCCTTTAAGGCCTTGCAGTCTGTCACCGGTGTGGCCTGTGTGGACACATACGCTTCAATCGCATGGGTCAGCGCGTCCATCCCGGTGGCCGCCGTCAGTCCCGGCGGCATCCCGGTCATCAGGGCGGCGTCGTTGACGGCGATCAGGGGCGTCACATGCCAATCGTCGATGGCCATCTTCACATGGCGTTGCTCGTCCGTGATGACGCAGAAGCGGGTCACCTCGCTGCCCGTGCCAGCGGTCGTATTGACGGCGACGAGCGGGGCGGCCGGGTGCTTCGACTTGTTTGAGCCCACATAATCGGTGATCCGGCCTCCGTTTGTAGCGAGTAGGGCCACGGCCTTGGCGCAGTCATGGGGAGAGCCGCCACCGAAGGAAACGAGGAAATCGCAGCCATTGTCCCGGTACGATTGCAAACCTTGCTCCACATTTTCGACAGTAGGGTTCGGCTTGACGTCAGTATAAAGGACGTGGAGGATGTTCAGATTGTCCAGAACGCTGGTCAGCTTTTTCACCAACCCCGTGTCCGCCAGCACCCGATCGCTGATGATCAAGGCCTTGCGCACGCGCATGGGCCGGATGTACTCGGCGATCTCATCCAGGCAGTCGACGCCGACGATGCTGACCGGCGGCATGAAATAGCGGTATACCTGTTTATTCATTGTCCGTCTTCCTTTCCGCCGCTCGGCATCGTAATTTGTAATAATCTTCACATTCTTTGCGGAGAGGCGATTTCCCTGTCAAAGGAGAGAGGTTGGCAAGAAAGAGCGGCAAAGTTGCAAGAAAAGATAATGACGAATGAAGAAAGGAAGCCCACCGGCGCCGAAGAGACTGCCGAGGGCTTCCTTTGTCATCGTTGGCTTATTTCGCAAAGATATCGCTTCCGTTTTAGAGTAAATTGTCCAGCCGTTGAATTGTCGACAATAACTCTTCAAAGACGGCTCGGGTTAACGGAACGTAGTGGGCCAGTTGGTTGCGTGCCTTGCGGAGGATATCCACACTGGCTTCTAGAGCATTTTTGTCGACGCCGGGGAAATAGGCTTGGGGCGCCCGGATGACGCAGAGCAGGTGACCGAACTGGGTGATTGGACCGTCGGGCGTGGATTGCAGGTCTCCCCGATCCTGATCGGCGAAGTGGATCCACTGTTCACCGAAGAGCCGAGTCAGGGAGCGGCAGAGGTCGAAACGCACGGCGTCGATGACAGGGAAGAGAAAGCGGGCCTGTCCGCGCCAAATCCGCTGGTCCAGTTCCTGGCGAAGGCCAACCAGGGCAGCTGCGGCGGCGTGCAGTTCCATGCCCCGTTCCGGCGTGTAGACGATGGCGCCGGCGCGCCATAGGGCTTCAAATTCTTTCGGTGGGGCGCCCAGGTTGCGCATGCGGCTCGGGTAACTGAGCCGCGTTGCTTTGACAGCCCCCAGTTTTTCCAGTTGCGATGGGTTCCAGCCGAGATCCCTGCCGTATTCGGTCAGGACTCCCCATTCATCCCTCTCGCAGGCAATACATTGTGTCAGGAGACGTTCGAGCAGTTGCGGGTCACCGCCGGACAACTCTGTCCAGACAGCTTCCGCCCAATGCCAGTTTGCTTCACTGCTTTCACGTAAAGCGGTTCGCAACAGATAGGTCAGTTCCAGTTGGGAGAGGGGGTTCCAGAAGCGGCGGACGGCTAATCGCACGTCTGCCGGCGGCGTGAAGGCCGATTCGCCGTGAATGGGGAAGAGCAGGACGCGGCGGGCCACATCGGACGGCGCGCCGTGAGCTGCGTCATTCCATCCGCTGATAAAACGCCCCCAGAGCGCCTGTTCCTCGGGAGGGAGGCCCTCCAAACCGGTGATGACGGTCAGAGAGGGCCAATCGTCGCTGTAAATCAGTTCCCGGGGGCCGAGACGTCCATTGGTTTTGCGGGAAGGCCAACGCAGGCTATCAGCCAGCAAGGTCGCCGGTGAACGGCCTTTCGCGTTTGCCGGGTTGATCCAGTATTCGTGGATATTAGTGTAGGGGATCTGGTCGCAGATGGCTTCACTGAGTCGTTGCACCGCCTCCGGTGGGCAGTAGCGCGGGAAGAGCAGAAAAACGCTCCGGGGCGCCAGAAGATCATCGGCGATGTTGCGGCACCACTTCTCTACACCGGGCATGCGCCACCAGGCGAAATCACTGCCATAGTTCATCGTTAGCCACCATGTTGGCGATGATCGGTTCGACGAGGATCCGGTCTTGTTGCGTTTCGATGACAGCGAGGCGCTTCAGGCAGTCCATGTGGCCCAGGACGGTGTCCAGTTCCAGATTCCTTTCGTCTGCCAACAACTCGACCACCTCGTTTTCCCCGGCTTCGCCGAAATCGATGATGAACTGGAGCGTCTCCCGCGCCTCCCGGAAGCTGATCAGACCGGTTTCCTGTAGAAACGCGCGTGCAAAGGTGCGGTCTTTCTGAAGCTGTTGCTCCAATTCGGGCAAAAAGTGACGCGGATCCAGGTTTTCGAATGATTTTCGTTCGGTGCGATCGACGATGATGTTGAGGAGCTGCTTGAGCAGCCAGGGCCATCCGCCGGTGGACTGTAGGACCCGTTCTCCCACAGGGCTGCTGTTCATCATGCCGTATTCATGGAGGAAACGGCAGATCATCTCGGCATCCCAGCGAGAGGCCGAGACGAGAGCGTTGGCGCGGTTTTCCAGTTCGAGCCGGCTGTTCCGGGGAAGGCGGCACCAGTCAAGGATTTCACTGTCGTCAAAGGAGATGAAGAAGTAGACGGAGCGGTCGCGCGCGCGGCGGTAGTCGAGCAGTTTATGGTGCAACTCGTTGAGGCTGGCGACGATGCTCGCGCCGGCAGCCGTCAGTTGAGAGGACCGGCCATGGAAGACTAGTCGTCCGGAGCGGTTGCCGCGGACCTGGGTTTGGAGGTAGGCGATGATCCGGTTCATGGACAGGCAATCAGCCGGCAACGGCAGATAGGAACTCTTCAAGAGGAGATTGTCCTCGGGAGGGACGGCGACACGCTGCAATGCCGATTCCAAATGTTCGTAGCCGAGCGCAGGTGAGGCGAAGATGAGACCGAGGCCTGCCTGTTTTTTCAGAAGGTAGCCTTCCTGGGCGAAGGTGAGGGGGCTCCAGGCGCACTCAGTTCGGTCTAGGCAGGGGCGCATCGACTGGACTGAGAAGGCAGCCGGCGCGGGCCGATCGATGAACTGGCAGAGGCGTTGCTCGATCTCGTCGTTCGTCCCCAGCGCCCGGGCGATGTTGGCATTTCGCAAACGGTAAATGCCTTTTTCCGGGTTTTTCACAAGCACGCCCAAGCCGACCAGTTCGTCAAGAAGGGAGCGCGCATGGTCATCGTTGATGTCCTTGAAGCCTTCTTTCCACCAGTGCCGGGCCATATCCAGGATCTGCCGGTAGGTGTAGACCTTCCGGTAGCCGTCGCGAACGTCCATCTGGTCATAGATCATGGCATAGACAAGCACCTCGTAACGCTTGTCAAGGCCGACGGTCCACTCGAAGCGGTCGTTCATCTCTTTGCGCAGGTCCGGTTTGCGGTAGACCGCCTCGACGGACTCCATGGTGACCTTGTGGTAGGGACGCCCTGTCAACCGGCGGTTTGCGTATTCGTGCCGGAGCAATTCCTTGCAGAAGAGTTGGATAAGAGCGGGATGGTAATTGGTATAGGCCAGGATGCGGTAGACCACATCACTGTCGGCGAACTTGAAGCCAAGTGTCTTGAAGGGTTCTTCGATCAGCGCCCGTGCGGCTTTACCCTCCAGGGGTCCGATGTTGACCTTTTGCAAATGGGCGAAGGGATGGTTTGACAGACCGGTGTATCGCTGGACGCTATGGAGGCCCGAGAGGACCACCTTGAATCGCCGTTCCGTGTCTTCCATGATCTTTTTCAATTGATGAAGCGTCTCAAAGTTCTTTTCCGCATCGGCGGTGAGGAAATTGTCAGCTTCATCGAGGAGCACCAGGATGCGCAGTTCCGGGTTGCTTTCAAACTGGCGGAGCATGGCGTCGTGAATCCTGTCCGCTGTATCGAGAACGGTCGATTTGATCAGATTGTTGCGCACCAGCCAGGCGTGCAGATGAGACCAAACATGGTGGGTTTGCTGGTTGCCTCCAGGCTCACCGAGGCTTTTGATATCGTCAAAAAATACATACTGCTGTTTTTTGGGGTCGGAAAAAACCTTTTCCACTCGGCGCTGGATGGCCGATTTGCCTAGTTGGCGTCCACCGAAGAGGATGGCTGCGCCCGTCGGTTCCATGAGGCTGCGGATGATGCTCTTGCGACCTTTGAACATCTCTGTCGGCACGTTCCCGGCGCCGAAGGGGGTGTAGGGGTTGGCGTAACCGAAGGCGAGGGCGCAGTGGACCGCAGCAGGCAGGCGGTTTTCTTTCTGTGTGGCCAGGAAACAGAGGAGGAGTTCGTCGATCAGCATGGCTGTCAGTTCATTGGCGCGGCAGTGCTGCGCCCATTCATTGCGCTGACGCAGTCCCATGCGACCTAGGTAGAGGATGATCGGGCAATTGGCGCTGATATTGACGTGCTCCAGGATCTGACTGATTGTCTCTGCGCCGGGCCGCTCCCAGAGGAGGACAATTTTGTAACTGCCCTGGCGGAGGGAGCCGAATTCCGGCAACGGAGAGACTTCACCGCCGCTCATTTGAGCCGCCAGATGGCAGTAATGCCTGTCTCTGTCTTCTACAGTCACCTGAGGGGCCAAGAAACCGAGATACTGAAGGATATTGCCAGTCAGTTCAGCCACCTTGGGGTCTTTGAGGGTGGGGGTGGTGCCAAATTGCTTCAATTCCCGGAAGGCGCTAAGGGCTATCTCGATCTCTTTGCGACGTGGGGTGGGCAGGTTTTTGACTTCGTTCAGTCCGGCCACAGGATTGCCCCGGGCCAGATCGCGGTGGACGGAGACGGATTTTTGGTCCTGCAGGACGCTGGAGAGGCTTTGGAAGACATCAAGGAAGCGCGATAGGTCGTCTCCGCTTCGAGGTTCTTCATCGAGAAGATACTCGTCAGCTTTGCCGTAGCGAAGCACGTTTTCCACCTGTGCGAGGTACTCATCGGCCAGGGCGAGGTCGCTCTGTTCCAGAGCAGCGGCGGCTTTTTCCAGGAAGGGCGAAGCCTGAGCGCCTCGATCCGGATCTGCGGCGTCGACTTCTTCCCGGAGCCGGTTCAGTTCGACAGACAGGCTCTGCACACGGAAGCTGCGCAGTTCAGCCAAACGATTCGACAGGTCGTTTAGCTTATCATTCAGGATGTTGTAGCGGAAGCTCCGCGAGTTTTCTAGGGAAAGCAGTTCCCCTTCCATCTCGGAACGTTCGTTTTCCATGAGCACATGATCGATGGTGTCTTGTTCCAGGGCCTGGCGAAGGTCCTGGCATTTTCGGCGAAAGGCGTCCCGTTCCTCACGCAGCGCCTCTTCATAGCGATGGCGTCCTTCTTCACAGACTTGGGGATCACGCTGTTCCGATCGCTCCAGGATCAGCTTGGCGGCAAAGAAATCGCCCTGGACCAGTTGGTCCTCAAAGGAATCCGTCAGGGTGCGGCCTTCCCGGATCGAATGAGCCAATTCCAGCGCGGCGATGGGTGAAATCTCGCCGGGAAGCTCGTTTTCTTCAGAAACGGGAACCTGTCGCAGGAGCAACAGCGGTTCAAGCAGGTCTGCGGCAAAGATGGATTGGATGCCGGCGCCGTCTGCCAGGTCGGCGGAGATGCCGCCGTTAGAGATCCAGCCGGCCAAAGCGGACAGGACATCACGCGCTTTGTTCGCCACAATCGAAAGAGAAGATAAGGGAGGGGAAGCGCTGATTTTTCGTTTCAACCAAGGATCAACCGTTTTCCAGATGTCCAAGTAATTGCAGCAGAATGTTTCAATGCGGTTGTTGGACCACTCGGGGCTCTGTCTCGCTTTATCGAGTTGGGTGGATGCTTCGACCCATTCGGCAAGCAACAGCCGGAGCTTGTCCAGTTCGGCGATGAGGCGCTTTTGGGCTTTACCTTCAATCTGCCGGGTCAGGCGGTCTGAAGGGGGAAGAGCGTCGTCACGTTGAATCAGGTCCTCAATCGCTCGTTTGTCATAGAGGGTTTCCTGAAGGTAGGCGCGTACCTCTTTCCAACGGGCCTGGCTGTTTGCGGCAACCAGCCGGGCCATCCGGCCAAGGGGATGTCTTTGCGAACTGATGTGGCGGAGCGAGAAGGTGGCCTGGGCGAAGGGTAATGTGGCGTGTTCGGCTGCGGACAGCCAGTCGGCGGTGGCTTGCGCTTGCTCGGCGGCCTTTTTCTCAAGAGCCCGCAGGTCTGCTGCCGATTTGCCCCCCACGCGGAAGAGCGGTTGGCCGAAGGATGAAAACTCGGCGATCAACTTGTGGAGTTGTCCAAGCGGTTCTGGCGCCGTGTGTTCTCCAAAGAACCAGTTGCCGGCGACGGTTGTGTCGGGTGCAAGCAACGCAGGGACGGATGCGCTCAGGGTGATCCAGAGGTGCGCTTCCAGTTCCGGGAGGTTCCAGGGGGAACGGGTCAGTTCCAATACGGGGTGATGGTGACCGTAGATAAGCGGGTTGAAGTGTACGATGGCATCATTGCCGCTGCGCGTGCAATAGCGAGAAAGGAAGGCTGTTTTCACCACCCACGGCGGCGGCGCCTTTTCACCGGTTGTACCGTGGGCGAGCCAGAAGGCGAGGGCGAAGCGGTCATCGCGCAAGGCTTCCCGGAGGACCGGCAGGACTACCGATTCACTGGTTTTGTCCGAAGGGGAGGGAACTTCTAATGCCTCTGTGGAATTCAAGGTGTCAGTGGGTTCCGCGGCGCCGATCAAGTCCTGGGCGTTAGCCGGTTCCGAGGTGTCGGCAAAGTCAACAGGGTCAACCAGTTCGGAAGTTTCCGCCAAGTCCGGGCTGTCAACCAGTTCCGAGGCGTCATCACTGTCGACGGAATCCGCCAGTTCGAAAGCTTCGACCAAGTCCGGGCCGCCGGCAGTCTCCAAGGTGTCGCCGCAATCGAAGGTGTCGACTGGAACGGGAGTCTCAACCGAGTCGATATCGTCAGCCGTTTTGGAGGCGTCCGCCAAGTCAGAGTCATCAGGCACGAAATCAGCGGTCGGCTCCTTGGGAATAACTGTTTCTGTGGTATCAGCCGAATTGAGAGCGTCAGGAAGTTCGGAGGCATAATTCGGTGCGCAAAGAGGTTCCGGTACATCGACGCTGTTGAGGGGAGCCAGCGAGTCTGAGGCTTTCGTCGTCAATTTAACGCATGGCAGGAACTCGTTACCAGCGCCAGCGGAAAGGCCGGGCGCGGGGGCCAGCGGGGATAGGCTTTCCGCGAACTGAATGATATTGGACTCAGAGGCATCCTGTGCTTTCCGTCGTTCTTTTTCCTCCCTACGGGTGCCCGCAGGCTTATGGCGCAGTTCCCGGTATGCATCCAAATGGTGCTGAAGGTTATCGATTGCGTCGAGCCAGAGGTCAACCCATTTCTGGTCAATCGTTTCCGGATTGTCGGCAGACCAGTTCTGCCAATGCTCGATCTCATGGTAAGCCAATTCTTCGCCATACTGTTGTAGCAACGAGAGCAGACGATTGTTCACTTGCGCTCTCAAGGCTTGTTCGTGATACATCCTCTGTCGTTCTAACCCTTTTGCTTCAATTAAGGTTTGCAACTGATCCAGCAAGGGCGGGAGAAAGTCCCACAGGCGGTCATCCGCCTGGACGGAAGTCAATTGTTCGATAAGACCCTCAAAGGTTGCCAGCAGCGGTGGATGGTTGGACAAAAAATGCGCCTCCTTTTCCTGAAGATTCATGGCGAACACCCGCATCCCGGGATAGAGAGTTCCTGAAGGCAAAGGAAGGAACAATCAAATTCGCAATTTCGACAATATTAAGGTGAATTCCTGTTCTTTAAAATGATGAATATTGTCACAAGAAAAGTAGATGAAGGATTTTACTTACAATTGACCTATTCGTATCAAAGTGATATCATGATTACATCAAAACAATATTTTGAGGAGGGTTTATCCTATGACCGAGCGCAACGCCTGGAAGATCAACGGATTTGTGGCCTTGTTGGTTCTCGTCGCTTTGTTCTTTGGTTCCCTGATCCTATTTGCCGCAGAGGCGATCCTTACCGGGATCATCACAACTCTGCTGTTCCTCATCTTCGCTTCGGGATTCCGCATCGTCCAACCCAATGAGGCGAAGGCGGTCATCTTTTTCGGCCGCTACATGGGCAGCATCCGTGAAAACGGCATCTGGCTCACGGTCCCCTTTTCGACCTATAAGAAAGTGTCCTTGAAGGTGAGAAACTTCAACAGCGCCAAGTTGAAGGTCAATGACGTGGAAGGAAACCCTATCGAAATCGCAGCTGTGATCGTCTTCAAAGTGGTCAACTCGGCAAAAGCCATCTTCGAGGTGGACAATTACGAGAAATTCGTGGAGATCCAGGCCGAGACAGCGTTGCGCCATGTGGCCACCAAATACCCCTATGACGATTTCCAGGGAAATGCGGCGTCACTGCGCGGCAATACGGAAGAGGTGGCCGCCGAGATCGCCAAGGAGCTGCAGACCCGGTTGGCTGTGGCCGGCGTAGAAGTCATGGAGGCGCGGCTGACCCACCTGGCTTACGCCACGGAGATCGCCAGCGCCATGTTGCAGCGCCAGCAGGCTTCGGCCATCCTCGCCGCCAGGCAGATGATCGTCGAGGGCGCCGTCGGAATGGCCCAGATGGCGATCGATAAACTCACTCAGGACGGCACAGTGGAACTGGACGATGAGCGCAAGGTCGCCATGATCAATAACCTGCTGGTGACCATCGTGTCGGATAGGTCGGCGCAGCCGGTGGTCAACACCGGCAGCCTCTACCAATAGGTGAATCACAGTGCCGCCGAAAAAGAGCTTTCCTCTTCGTATCGATCCTGCTTTGTATCAGGCTCTTGAACGCTGGGCGGCCGATGAACTGCGAAGCGTCAACGCCCACATGGAGTTTCTGTTGAGGGAAGCCGTAAAAAAAGCGGGCCGCGTGCCGAAGGAAGAAGGGCCTTCCAAGAAGGAAGGGGAAGAGGGACAAGCCTAACAAAGTGCAATAGAACGAACGCAATAAAAAGAAAGAGGCTGCCGGACAAGATCCGGGCAGCCTCTTCTTACACACTCCACCACCGCAACGAAAACATGACCATCATCGACAACCCCAGCGTGGCCGTGACGTTGCGCGTCTTGTAGGCGACCAAAGCAGCCACGATGCCTGCCAACAGGTAATCGTTTTGAAGAGAAATGTCTACCCTTCCCGCCGGCATGACTAGAGCGGGCACGATCAGGATGGTCAGCACCGCCGTGGGAACGTATTTGAGCCACTTTTCCAGCCAGGGGGGCATAAACCGGAAGAGACCCAGGGCGCCGAAGCGCGTCAAAAAGGTGACAGCGGCCATGCCGGCGATGATCAGAAAGATGTCACTGCGCATCAGTCTTCCTCCCTTCTAGGTAAGCGCCTGCCGCGCTGGCTGTCAGGCAAGCGAGGATGATGTACCACTTCCCGGGAAGCAGCGAAGCGCCGAGCAGCGCCATGACAGCGGCGATGGCGCAGACCTTTTGCTGCACATCGTCGGTGAGGCGGGGGATGAGCAGGACCAGGAAGGTGGCCGGCATGGCGAAGTCCAGCCCCCAAGCCAAGGGGTCGGGGAGTCGGCTGCCCAGTACGACCCCGGCGGCTGTAGAACCGATCCAGGTGAGGTACATGGTGGCGCTTGCCCCCAGTTGGTACGCGGCGCTGTAGTGGCTGTTCAGCATCCGTCCCACTGTGACGGCGTAAGACTCATCGACCAATCCGAAGGAGAGCAGCGCCTGCATCGGCAGAGGCAGGCGGGACATGTGTGGCGCCAGGGAAGCGCCCATCAATAGGTGACGCAGGTTGACGAGCAGTGTCGTCAGCACGATGACGCCCCAGCCGGTGATCCCGGCGCCGATCATGGACATGGCGACGAACTGGGATGCGCCGGCGAAGACGAGCACCGACATCATCACCGTTTCTAGGGGCGTCAGCCCGGCTGTAAGCCCCATGACGCCGCAGGTGATGCCGAAGGGGATGATGCCCACCAGAATGGGCAGGGTATCCCGGACCGCTAGGGCAAATTCGCTGGCTGACAGGTCGACGTGGCGCAAGGCAAGTGTTTTTCCGTTCTCCATCCGATGGCCCTCCCCAAAGTTTTTATTGGTATTCATTCTAGCCGGCAGGAAATAGAGGTTAAATATCCAATTAGCTAAATAGCGGCTATAATTGGATACCAAATGAGGAGGCAAGGGGAAGTGGACGCATCCAATTGGTTTTCCGACGTAAAATTGGATCCCCGATCAGCAGAGCCCCTGTACCAGCAGATCGCCGACATGATTATGTATAAAATCCTCCACCATGTCCTGCCGCCGGGGACGAAGTTGCCCCCGGAACGGGAACTGGCCGCCCTTTTCGATGTGAGCCGCACGACGGCCATCAACGCCTACCGGTTGTTAGAACGGCAAGGATGGGTCAAGACGCGCGTCGGCAGCGGCACCTATGTGGAACGCCATGCCGTCGAGAGCAACGGAAACAGCGGGAACAAGGGCAATGCCGGTCAGATGCCATGGACAGAGTTGTTTGCCGCCCGCCCGCAGTCCCCCCTTTCGACGATCCTGCGCGACCTGGTCGCTGCGCCGCTGGCGGAGGACAATATCGCCCTGGCTGCCGGCATGGCCGATCCTGCGACCTTTCCTATCGAGTCGATGCAGCGGCTTTTTGCGGAGCGCGCCGGTACAGCGGCCCCCATTGATTTCGGGCATATCCCAACGGAAGGTTACAACCCCCTTCGTCATGCCATCGCCACGGGTTTGGCGGCCAAGGGAATCGCTGCCACAGCCGACCAGGTGATGACCTTTTCCGGTTCCCAGAACGGGCTCTACCTGCTCGCGCGTGTCATGCTGGAGCCGGGTGATTACGTCGTTGTCGAAGCGCCCACCTTTATCGGCGCCGTCCAGGTCTTCCAGGGCGCCGGCGCGCGCCTGCTTTCCCTTCCCGTCAGTGAGGGGCTCAATCTGGCGCTGTTAGAGGATTACCTGATCCGCTACCGCCCAAAATTTTTTTACATCAACCCAACCTTTCACAACCCAACAGGACGGGTCCTTTCTGAAAGGGAACGCCATGATCTTATTGAACTGGCGGCCCGCTATCGACTCGTCATCGTCGAAGACGACGCCTACGGCGAACTGTTCTACCATCATCCGCCGCCGTTGCCGCTAAAGGCGCTCGATTCCTACGGCGGCGTGGTCTATCTGAACACCTTTTCTAAACTGCTTTTTCCAGGCCTCCGCATCGGCTACCTGGCCGCATCGCCTACGTTGATCAACCGGCTGGCCATGGAAAAACAGTACATCGATCTGCATACAAGCAACATCAGCCAGTGGCTGCTCCATGTCTACCTGGAGAGCGGCCAACTGCCCCTCCACGCGAGCCGTGTCAGGTCTATCTATAAAAAACGCCGGGACGCCCTCGCCCAGGCGCTCCGGCATTACTGCGGCGCCGATCTATCTTTTTCCATCCCCGACGGCGGTTTTTACCTCTGGTGCCGGATCGAACGGCCGGTGACCGCCCGGGATCTGCTTCACGAGGCGATCAAAGGGGGCGTCTCCTTCGTTCCCGGCGACGCCTTTTACACGACACCCGAATCAGGGGAGCGTGAGTTCAGGTTCTGCTTTACCTCCCACCCCGAAACCGTTCTTTGGGAAGGGGCGAGGCGGATCGGCGATACGCTGAGGCGAATGACCAAGGCCCGGCGGCCCGCTCACAGTGCGGTTGCGGTGCAGCCGATCATCTAAACACACCCTGTCAAGGAGTCTCGACAGGGCGCTGTTAGCGGAAGGGAGGGACAGAAGCTGAGCATCCCTTTGACATTTTTCTTGCTGCAACGGGCGGCGCTTTTGCTTGTCGTTCTTTTTCTCTGTCTTCGCCTTCGTTTTTTTCGCTCTCTCATCCAGCGTCGACTGGTCGGAGAGCGGAAAGTTTACATGGTCATATGGTTTAGCCTGCTGGCTCTGTTAGGGACCCAGGCTGGCGCTGTGATCACCAATGTCCCGGCGCAGGCTTCTGCAGTGTCGTCCGACCTGGCTTTGGGGTTGACAAACGTTCCGCTCATCTCGCTTTTCCCTTTGTGGGCGGATCAGGCAGCGGTTACAATGGCGGGAATGAGCGTCATCGGCGCAGGGCTTGTCGGCGGATTGCCGGTAGGGCTCGCTGTCGGGGCGATCGCCGGATTGCATCTGCTTGTGCTTGGCGGCCTGTTGGCGAAAGTCAACGCCGTCACGATGGTTCTCACGGGATGGCTGACAGGGTGGCTGGCGCACCGCAGCGGCGAATCGCTCCTGTCGGGGCGACCGGCCTTTGCCGTAAGCCTGCTGTTTTCCCTCCTGGCCGGTGTGGTCGTGGTGATGGGCCAGCAAATGGGCGAAGCGCCGGTTCCCTTGCCGGCGCAGATCATGCTTCCTTCCGCGCTCGTCAACGCGCTGGCTGCCGCCGTCTTCATGGAGATGCTCCGGACAGCCTCGCGGGAGGTGGAGGAGGTGGCCTTGGAGACGGAGAAGGCGCTCAAATTGACCGAGTTCACCTTGTCCCAACTGCAGCAGGGACTCAATGCCGAGACAGGCCGAAATATCGCCGAAGCCTTCATTACCGAGTTGAAAACTCTTGCCGTGACCATCACCGACAACAAATACGTTCTGGTCCATGTGGGCATTGGCGAGGAGGAGTATCCCCATGGGCGGCTTGTTCACACGCAAGGCGCGCTTAAAGCGCTGGAAACGGGCAAGCTGCAGGTCGTCTACCGCCATGAGCCTTATAAGCATGCGTACCTTGATAAGATCCTGCGCGCCGCCGTCGTCATCCCCTTCAGTTGCGCGGGCCAGGTGATTGGACTGCTGAAACTCTATTTCTACCGCTCTCAGGACATTCGACCCTACGAGATCGGTCTTGCTCAGGGATTGGGGAAACTCATCTCTTACCAACTGAGCCTCCTGGAGACGGAAAAAAAGAGCCTTTTGCTCAAAGACGCGGAACTGCGCATGCTGCAAGCCCAGATTAACCCTCACTTTCTTTTCAACTCCCTTAACGCCATCGTGTCGCTGATCCGGACAAACCCAAGCCTGGCGCGCAAGATGATGCTACAACTGGCCGAATTCATGCGGATGAACCTGAAGATGATGGACAGGCCCCTCGTTTCCCTGGAAGAGGAGTTGCGGCACATCAAGGCGTATATCGATATTGTTCAACTGCGTTTTGCCGATCGCATGACCATCCGGATTGATGCAGAACCGGGATTAAATCACTTTCGCATCCCGCCGTCGACCCTCCAGCCGCTGGTGGAAAACAGCATCCAGCACGGGTTGAAGGACTGCTCCGAGGGCGGTTGCATCGCCTTGACCATCGTTCGCCACGATGACGGGGTTCAGATCCGGGTAACCGACAATGGAGCAGGGATTCCCGAATCCCTGCTCAGCCGCCTTGCCCGCCAACAGGTGCCCAGCCAGAAGGGCAACGGCATCGGCGTCCACAATGTAAGCCAGCGGCTGGCTTCCCTGTTAGGGGTGAACTCCCAACTGGTCTTCGCCAATCTGCCTGAGGGCGGTTGTGAGGTGCGCTTCTTCCTGCCGGAACCGAAGGAGGGGAGTGACAACGATGAAAGTGATGATCGCCGAGGACGAGTTGCTCTCTCGTGAAGAACTGGCGCACCTGCTGGGTCAGATCGAGGACATAGAACTCTGTCCGAGCGCCCGCAACGGCAAAGAACTGTTGCGTTTACAGAAAGAGCATCAACCCCAGCTTATCTTTTTAGATATTGAGATGCCGGAAATGAACGGCGTCGAGGCGGCCCGTCAACTGGCTGAGTCGAGTCCGCCCCCGTTGATCATCTTTACCACAGCCTACGAACAGTACGCACTGGAAGCCTTCGGCCTGCGCGCCCTCGACTACCTGCTCAAACCCGTCGATGAGGAGCGCCTCTCCGAGTCGCTGCAACGGGCGCGGGAACGATTGCAGGAATTGGCGCCGCAGACCGTGCCCAAGGCGCCGATCAGCAACCTTCTCCTGGAAGAGGGAGACAAGCTGGTCGTCGTCAAACCGGACCGGATCTTTTTTGCGGAGAAAGAGGAACGGCGGGTCGTCATCCATTGCGACCGCGGCCGTTTTGAGACGCGACTGACCATGCAGGAATTGCAGGACAAGCTGGCCGGCCATCCCTTCGTCCGCTGCCACCGCAGCTTTCTGGTCAACCTTGATTTTGTGGACGAGATCGAGCCCTGGCAGAACGGCACGTACAACATCCTGCTCAAAGGGCTTGGCGGCGTGAAAGTCCCTGTCAGCCGCGCGGCGGCAAAAGAGGTGCTCCAGCGTTTAGAACGGTGAGCATGAGCGTCCCATGAAAGTGTCTTTGGAACGATGCAGTGAACGGTGAAGCCGCTATGTAACGGTGAAGTCGAGAGGCTTCACCGTTTGCCGTTTACACCGCTCCTGACGCACTTCAGGCGGGGAAATCGACCGCTTAGGCACAGAGAAGAAAAAGTATTTGAAATTTTCAGAAAAATAACATACCATAAGACCAGACCCGCCGCCCGGAAAGGAAGGGGGGAGCGGTCATCGGCCCAGCGGGCTGACGAGGCGGCGACGATTACCCGGACGGAGGTTCATCCCTAAACGATGAGAGCACCGGGGTTACCGGCTATGCCCCGCAGAAAGCGAAACAGCCGAGCGGCTCGAAGAAGCGCTCGCGCCAGCGCTCTCAGGGACAACAAGCCAAAATGAGAGGAGAGACGACCGATGGGGCAACCGGTTATCACTACTGCGCAGGAAGCCCATTGGAAGGGTCCGGAGAAACCCCGGGACACGGAAACGCGTTGGGTGGAAATCAGCGAAAGCGCTGAGTTTCGCGGTTTGATGGCGGCTAAGGCGAGGTTTTTGATCCCAGCTATCTTATTTTCCTTTGTCTATTACTTCGCCTTGCCGCTCAGCGTGGGTTATTTCCCCCACATCATGAAAAAGCAGGTCATCGGTTCTATCAACCTGGCCTATCTATTCGCCCTTTCCCAGTTCTTTGTCGCTTGGGCGGTGGCTTTCATCTATGCCCGGGTGGCCGAAAACAGCTTTGACGTCACCGTCAACCGGATCAAAGAAAAACTGCGGGGGAGGGGCAATCCATGAAGTGGATCACCTACAGCTTATTCGCGCTGATCGTCTCGATCACCGTCGGCATCACCTACTGGGCGGCCCGGCGCACCAAATCGGCCTCTGAGTTTTATGCGGCCGGGCGCTCGCTGAGCGGCGTGCAAAACGGTTTCGCCATCGCCGGCGACTACATGAGCGCCGCCTCCTTCCTCGGCATCGCCGGTCTGATCGCACTCAACGGCTATGACGGGTTCATGTACTCCGTCGGTTGGCTCGTCGCCTACATCTCGGTGCTGCTGATCGTGGCCGAGCCGCTGCGCAACTCCGGAAAATACACGATGGCCGACGTGTTGGCCTATCGTTTAAAACCGAAGCCGGTCCGCACCGCTGCCGCGGTGAGCACACTCACCATCTCCACCTTCTATCTGATTGCCCAGATGGTTGGCGCGGGCAGCCTGATTCAACTGCTGGTGGGCATCCCCTATGAGACGGCAATCATCATCGTCGGTGTCATGATGGTCCTCTATGTGGCCTTCGGCGGCATGCTGGCGACCACTTGGGTGCAGATCGTCAAGGCGGGCCTCTTGATGGCCGGCGCCATCATGCTGGCCATGATGGTCCTAGCGAAGTTCAGCTTCAACCCTGTCGCTTTCTTCGACGCCATCTCAGCCAAACATGGGCAACAGTTTCTCGAACCGGGACTGCTCTATAAAGACCCCATCGAACTGATCTCACTGGGTATGGCTCTCGTCCTGGGAACAGCCGGCATGCCACACATCCTGATGCGTTTTTACACCGTGCCGACGGCAAAAACGGCCCGCATCTCCGTCATCTGGGCGATGGTGCTCATCGGTGTCTTCTACATCATGACGACCTTCCTCGGTTTCGGCGCCTCCCTGTTCCTCGATAAGGCGACCATCACGTCAGCTGACAAGGGCGGCAACATGGCGGCGCCGCTGCTCGCCCAGTACCTTGGCGGCGGAGCGGGCACTGCCGGCGGAGAGGCGATGCTGGCCTTCATCGTGGCTGTAGCCTTCGCCACCATCCTGGCTGTTGTCGCCGGTCTGACCCTGGCGGCGTCAAGCGCCTTCGCCCATGACTTCTACGTCAACGTCCTCAAGGGTGGCAAGGTCGATGAGGCCTCTCAGGTGAAAGTCGCCCGTATGGCCACCTTCGGCGTCGGCGCTGTGGCCATCCTGTTGGGCTTGTTGTCAAAAGGGCAAAACGTAGCCCATCTGGTGGCGCTTGCCTTCGCCGTCGCCTCAGCGGCCAACGTGCCTGTCGTCATCTACTCGGTCTTCTGGAAGAAGTTCAACACTGGCGGGGCCGTCACGGGGATCGTCGTGGGCTTGCTCTCCACCCTGGCTCTGGTTGCCGTCAGCCCTAACTACTTCCCGGCCAAAGAAGCCCTCTTTCCCTGGAAGAACCCCGGTATCATCAGTATCCCACTTGGATTCCTCGCCGCCTATGTGGGTAGCCTTCTCTTTGCGGAACCAGAAGCAGAGGCGAAGTTTGAGGAACTCTATGTGAGGGCGAACACCGGAATTGGCGCTGAGAGCTGAGATAAAGTTAAATCAAACAGCCCCTGCGATCAAACAGTTCTGTTTAATCGCGGGGGCTGTTTTTTATGGTCGCTCTGACTGGAATAAAGGGATACTCTTAAAAAACGTAGATTCATGAAGATAAATAAAGGTGAATTAAGGCCTGGCAGGATAAAGGGCATAGGACGGTCAAGGGGACTCTGTCTCTGTGCATTTGTCAGAGATATGGCTTTTGCCTAATCGGCCTAGTGGATCTATACTTCATTCAGTTAAATAAGGCCGAGTTTCGACTGAGTCGAAAGCGGGGGAACCGTTTTTATGGGGCTAATATCTCTCGTCAAGAAAGAAGGATGTGCTCACCGTCCTGCCCGTCAGCTAACCTCGTAGGCTGTTGAGACGCATCAGTAGAGTTATTTCCGTGAAATAGCCTGCGTTAAGGCAGCCAGCATTCGGGTTGCCTTTTATGTTTTGGAATAAACTAGTCTCAGCTTTTGCGACCCGTCTTAACAATATGGGGGAGGAAACTTCCGTGGTTCAGCGATCCCTAAAACGGCTCTTGTTCGGAAGACCCTTGCACAACCGGGAGTTATCCCATGAAAAATTGCCCAATTGGAAGGCCTTGCCCATCTTCTCCTCCGATGCCCTTTCATCGATTGCCTATGGTCCCGAACAAGTGATTTTGGCGCTCACCGCAGCCAGCGCATTGACCTACGGTTTCGTGCCGTATGTCTCTATCGGCATCCTACTGTTGTTGGCCGTCGTCACCCTATCCTATGTCCAGGTGGCGCGGGCTAACCCAGGCGGCGGCGGTTCCTATTCGGTAGCAAAAGGAAACCTAGGTGAAATCCCCGCCTTGATCGCGGCAGGTTCGTTGATCGCCGACTACTGTCTCACCGTCGCCGTTTCGATATCGTCCGGCACCGATGCCCTGGTGTCGGCCTTCCCTCAGTTGAATCCGATTCGGCTTGGCATCGATCTCTTTGTCCTCTTTGGTATCTTGATGATCATCAACTTGCGAGGCGTCCGGGAATCAGCCAATGCCTTCGTCTATCCCACTTACGCCTTTATCTTCGGCATTGCCGCGCTTATCGTCACGGGTGTCTATCATGCCGTCACGGGCACCCATCCGGTGCTGCCTCCCGAATCCTTAGGAAAACAATGGACGGCAGGCATGTTGTTCGTCCTATTGCGGGCATTTTCCAATGGCTGTAGCTCCATGACCGGGATCGAGGCGATTTCCAACGGGGTGCCTAACTTTAGAGAACCGGAGGCGGAGAACGCGAGGGTCACGACCTATGCGATGTCTCTAATCCTGGGAATCATGTTTGCGGGGATCTCTTTTCTTATGATGCATTTTCACATCTTACCGATGGAGAATGTAACCGGTCTCTCGCAAATCGCCGAGTTGACGGTGGGCCGAAGCTGGGCCTATTACTACATCCAGTTTACGACCATGATTATCCTCTACCTGGCGGCGAATACGGCCTACAACGGTCTCCCGCCCCTGTTGTCCCTGCTCGCCATCGACGGATATATGCCTCGATACCTGTCGGCCCGAGGTGACCGGCTGGCTTTCACCAACGGGATTATCTTCCTTACCCTCGCGGCGGCTGTGCTCATCGTTCTCTACCACGGCAATACAGAGCACCTGATCTCCCTATACGCCATCGGTGTTTTCTTGTCGTTCACCATCGCCCAAAGCGGGATGGTTATTCACTGGCAAAAAGACAGAAGCTCTGGTTGGCGGAGCCGAGCGGCGATCAATGGCATCGGGGCGTTCATTACCGGCATCGTCGTCATCGTAATCGCTGTGTCGAAGTTCATCCATGGGGCATGGATAATCCTCGTTTTCATCCCTGCGGCCATCTATGTCTTTAAGAAGATCAAGAATCACTATCTCGCCGTCAGCGACCAACTGGGCATGGAATGGGTGAAAATCGGCAAACCGGAGCCGGAGCGAAAACACATCGTGATCGTCCCGATTGCCGGTGTCAACCGGGTGGTGCAGAACACGATCGAGTATGCGAAGATCCTCAAGGCGGAGGTGCATGCCGTCTATATCGGGACAGACGCCGCCCAGACGGAAAAGGTGCTGGAGCGTTGGGAACGGTGGAAACCGGGTGTTGAATTGAGGACCATCGAATCGCCCTACCGAACGATCATCACGCCGCTTGTGCGGTATATCGATCGGATAAAGCATAAAGGCAATCCCCAGGATTTCATCACCATACTGATTCCTGAGTTTGAAACGAAAGCATGGTGGCATCGCGTCCTTCATAACCAAACAGGCTGGATGTTGCGAACGGTCCTTTTGCTGTACAGGGATGTCGTTGTGTCCACAGTACCCTTCAAGTTAATCAAGTAAATGAGCCACGAAAAAAGGCCCCTTTTGCAACGCAGTAAAAGGGGGCTAAGTATTCCATACTATCGAGGGTCCCAATCCGGAGTCAGTGCAGCTTGCGTTAGGGCAACCGCATGTCCACCCGCATCTCACCGCCAGTGTAAAGGGGGTTGGCAGTTTTGGTCGGAAGTGGGGAGGAGGGGCGCCCTGCGCCGAGAACCTTTTAGCTGGCCTGGCGTGTTTTCTGCCGGGCGGCTTCGGTGATAGCCGGTCCTTTTCGGATCAGGCCGAGGGGCGCGCCAATGGGAAGGACGACGCGGCCGAAGAAGGTGTTCAGGAAGATGGCGCCGCAGCCGTAAAAACCGAGCATGGAGATCGCGAATTCGGACCAACCGGCGACCAGGTGAAGGTCGACAAGTTGGAAGGCCGTCAAGGTGAGCGAAGCGAACAGCACGTTGATCAGCACCAGGATCGCTGCAAAGACCTTGTTGGTTTCAAAAGAAGCGATCATGATGAAGAAGGAAAAAATACCGTAGCCGAGGAAGGCCCAACCGAGTTGAACGCCGCTGAAGGAAGCCTTAAACTCAGGCCCCATCCAACCGAGGGTGATGGCCCAGGAGGTGGCGACGCCAAACCAGAACAAACCGTAGGACGTCAAGACTGTGGCGCCGAAGTAGTTGTTCTTTTTGAAATCATACATGCCGGCAATAAACTGGGCCAAGGCGCCGAGGAAGATGGCCCAGGGGAAGATGCCGGAGACGCCAGTGGTCCAGCCGAGCTTCTGGCTTGATGCGACCAGCGTGACCATGGCGAGGCCGAAGACGCCAAGGGCGGTCGGATCGGCAACAGTGATTTTCGTCTCAATGGATTTCGCTTCGTTCGACAATGGATCTGCCTCCTAAAAACTGCAAAAATTGCGTATTGGGACAATTTTCTGATTCTTTAGAGTACACCGTAATTTTTGTAGACATGAGTCTCATACATGATGTGGAACTGCTTGACTCTCGACCTCCTTATGTCGCAAGTACTACCTATTTTAATTGGAATCCTGGAAAAAGACAAGTCTGAATTGTGCAAATATGCGAACAATTTTACGCGGTTGTTGTTTATCTGACGAGACAGGGTATCCCGGAAAAAAAGCATCCTCTTTTTGGGAAGAGGAATACGAAAAAGCAGGTTTCTTCGTCTGTTAAGGGAATGGGTGATAAGTAGATGTACATGAGCGGCGGCTGTAGTGAAAAGCACTCGTTCCTCACGGGGCTGCCCATAGATTGAAGAAAAAACACCGCGTTCAGGTTGTAGACCTGAACGCGGTGTTTTTTCTAATTCACAGCGCGCCTAATGAATCATTATACAGCGCCCTGGACATCCTTCTGCGACGCCTGGTACTCCAGGTACTCGTCGAAGGTCATCAGCTTGTCGATGAGACCATCGGGGGTCAGTTCAATGACGCGGTTGGCGATGGTCTGGGTGAACTGGTGGTCCTGGGAGACGAAAAGCAAAGTCCCCTCGAAGCTCATCAGGCCGTTGTTCAAGGCGGTAATCGATTCCAGGTCCAGGTGGTTCGTCGGCTCGTCCATGATCAGCACGTTGGCGCCGCTGAGCATCATCCGTGAGAGCATGCAGCGCACCTTCTCGCCGCCGGAGAGGACGGAGACTTTTTTCAACGTCTCGTCGCCAGAGAAGAGCATGCGGCCGAGGAAGCCCCGAACAAACCCTTCGTCCTGATCTTTCGAGTACTGGCGCAGCCAGTCGATCAGGTTCAGATCGCCGTCGGTGAAGTAGGCCGAGTTATCCTTGGGGAAGTAGGCCTGGGAGGTGGTGATGCCCCACTTGAACTCGCCGCTGTCGGCTTCCAACTCGCCCATGAGGATCTGGAAGAGGGTTGTCTTGGCCAGACCGTTGGCGCCGACGAAGGCGATCTTGTCTCCCTTGTTGATAGTGAAGGAGACGTTGTTGAGGACTTTTTCGCCGTCGATCGTCTTCGTCAGTCCCGAGACGGTGATCAGGTCGTTGCCGGCTTCCCGGTCCGGTTTGAAGACGATGTAAGGGTATTTACGGTTCGACGGCTTGATGTCGTCGAGGGTGATCTTGTCGAGCAGCTTTTTCCGCGACGTGGCCTGTTTGGACTTGGAAGCGTTGGCGCTGAAGCGGCGGATGAACTGCTCCAGTTCCTTGATCTTCTCTTCCTTCTTCTTGTTGGCGTTGCGGGCCATCTGCAGAGCCAACTGGCTCGACTCGTACCAGAAGTCGTAGTTGCCCACATAGAGTTGGATCTTGCCGAAGTCGATGTCAGCGATGTGGGTGCAAACCTGGTTCAAGAAGTGCCGGTCGTGGGAGACGACGATGACGATGCCCTTGTACTCGGCCAGGAAGTTTTCCAGCCAGCCGATGGAGTCGAGGTCCAGGTGGTTCGTCGGTTCGTCAAGGAGGAGGATGTGGGGGTTGCCGAAGAGCGCCTGGGCGAGGAGGACCCGCAGCTTGGCGTTGGCTTCCAGTTCCTTCATCTGTCTGTCATGCAGTTCGTTCGGGACGCCCAGACCGGTGAGCAGGCTGGCGGCTTCCGATTCGGCGTCCCAGCCGTTCATTTCAGCAAACTCGCCTTCCAGTTCGGCGGCGCGCATGCCGTCTTCCTCAGTGAAATCGGCTTTTGCGTAGATGGCGTCTTTTTCCTCCATCACTTCATAGAGGCGGGCATGGCCCATGATCACTGTCTTGATGACGTCGTACTCGTCAAACTCGAAGTGGTTCTGTTTCAACACGGCGATGCGCTCGCCGGGGGTGACGACCACTTCACCGCTCGAAGGCTCAAGCTCACCGGAGAGGATCTTCAGGAAGGTGGACTTGCCGGCGCCGTTGGCCCCGATGAGGCCATAGGTGTTGCCGGGCGTAAATTTGATGTTGACGTCTTCGAACAAGGCGCGCTTGCCGAAACGCAATGTGAGGTTCTGTGTACTGATCATTTCGGACACCTAACCTTTTTCGTTTATTGGGTGTACACCGCAAAAAACTCCCCAGGCAAAGCCTGGGGAGTTGCGTAGTGCCGATGGCTTACCAGTTGGAACGACGGGAGCTGAAGCAGTCCCGGCAGTAAACCGGCTTGTCGCCGCGGGGCTGGAAGGGAACGGTGGTTTCGACGCCGCAGCCGGAGCAAACAGCGGGGAACATCTGGCGCTCTTCACGACGGCCAAAGCCGCTGTTGTTGTTGCGCTGCTGGCCACGACGGGCGGCGCGGCAGGAAGGGCAACGGCCAGGTTCGTTGGTGAAACCTTTTTCAGCGAAGAACTCTTGTTCCGACGCGGTGAAAGCAAATTCGGAGCCGCAGTCTTTGCAGGTCAGGTACTTGTCTTGAAACATGAGAAAATCCTCCTCGATATTTTTTGCCCGGCGCTAGGGAAGCGACAGAACTCCTTGACTTCCCGAGCCGGAGGCTATCGAGGAAGGGGATATCGTCTGCTCCTAATGGTTACGAGCAGTTCCTAGTATAACCTGAAAACGGAAAAAATACAACAAAGGAATCAGGAATTAGGGGGAGGAAATTTTTCCGATCAGGAATCTTGCGCTCTTGTATTTCAGCCCGCCATGAAGCGGTTAGATAAAGTCGCAATCCGACACTCTACTTCCCTGGGGGTGGGCATTATTCCCGTTTGCTTGTACACTGGTTCTCGGACATGCATGTATCATAGCCCAGTTTAGCTGATGCAGCAATAGGGAAGGCTGCGTAGAGGATAGAGGCTTGAATTGAAGTGCAGAGAAGCCCGGCAAAAACTGCCGGGCTTTCGCATTGCTTATTTATTATGCTTCCTAATTAGGCGGGACGGCGGCTGTTGATGACCTTCACATTGGCGGGACCTTTTTTGATCAGGCCCAGGGGGGCGCCGAGGGGGAGGATGGTCCGCCCGAAGAAGTTGTTCAGGAAGAAGGCGCCGGCAGCGTAAAATCCGAGGATGGAGATGGAAAATTCGGACCAGCCGGCCACGGCATGGAGGTCGATCACCTGGAAGGCCGTCAGGGCGAGGGACAGGAGCAGCACGTTGATCAACACCAGGATGGCGGCGAAGACCTTGTTGGTCTCAAAAGAAGCGATCATGATGAAGAGGGAGAAGATGAAGTACCCCAAAAAGCCCCAACCGAGTTGGACGCTGCTGAAAGCGGCCTTGAATTCGGGGCCCAGCCAGCCGAGGGTGATCGCCCAGGACATGGCGACAGAGAACCAGAAGAGGCCGTAAGCGGTGAGGACGGTGGCGCCGAAGTAGTTGTTCTTTTTGAAGTCAAAGATGCCGGCGATCACCTGAGCAAAGGCGCCGAGGAAGAAGGCCCAGGGAACGAGAGCGGAGACGCCGCTGGTCCAGCCCAGCTTCTGCGTCGAGGCCACAAAGGTGACCATGGCCAGGCCGAAGACGCCGAGGGCAGTCGGATCGGCAACGGTGATTTTTGCTTCAACGTGCTTGGTTTCGGTGGACATCGTTAGCCTCCTGTCAGGATTTTTATGTTGTTCGTGAAAACAAACACTTGCTTGATTGTAAAGGAAAAAGGGGCGCAAGGCAAGGGGGATTTGAACCGTGAGCGACATAAAAAGCTGAGTCGCAAGGGCAAATGAAAAAAGGGTTCTGTCAAAAGGTTAAACAGAACCCAGTCGTTTATTCGTTTCGGTATTGGGGCGGGTGTTATAGACCTGATGACTCTGCCTCTAGCCCTGTCAACTGCTCCCCCAGCGTTGGCGTGACAGATGGGGAAACATACAGGCACTGCATCTGGCGACCGTTGTGAAACAGCACATAGCGGGTATCCGTCCTGTTTTGGGACAGTCTACCGACAAGGCGTTGCGTCTCCTCGTATTCCGCCTCCAGGGGATTGCGTTCCTCATCGGCGGTGTACCAGATAGCCACGTCCGGCCCGCCTTCTGTGCGCAGCCAGTAGTCGATGGCAAACAATTCGTGGTCGTTGATAAACAGCCAGCCCGCTCGGCGAACCGCCAGGGAGGTGACGATGCCGTCAGCGTTGAGTGTAGCGATGACGATGCGGCCGATGCCCAGTTGCTGGTTCAGGTTGCGCAGTTCGCTGATGGAGTGACCGTTCCAGGTCCGCTCGCTCAGCAGATGGCCGTAGTCGAAGGCCCACTCGGTCAAAAATTTCTTGTGGAGAATGTCCCGCCGCAGCGTGGCGTAGCGGCCCATGGCATAGAGCAGCGTGACGCTGAAGGCCATGAAGGTGGCCGAGGTCACCCAGCCGTTTGCGCGGGCGACGGCGTTGGGAACGGCTTGGGTCAGCAGCAGTTCCGATCCCAGATAGGCGATAGGGAAGAAACCTGCGCCGATGCAGAGAGCGGAGAGCCGTACCCAGACAATGTTTTGTCGCAGGAATCCCTGCTCCACCAATTTGCCTGCCAACAGATCGCTGTAGTGCCAGACTCCAGCGAAGAGGGCGTACCAAATGGTGATTTCCCAGTAGTTGTTCCATGGGAACAGGCCCATCCATCATCACCTGCCGAAGCTAAATTTAACGATTGTTTAAGATATTAGACAAGATTGTAGAAAGTCCTGTCTAAGGTTGAATATATCAATAAATTATTTTAATCACATATGTAATGTCAAAAATCGAAAGGGTATTAACAGATGAATAGGAAATGTGCGTAAAAAAAGTAAAAAACCCAGCGCCTTTTTTGCCGGGTTTTAGCGAGATTTCATCCTTCTTTATGCAGACGGTATATAGACACGATATAGACAGGATATAGAAGGGTGCTTTAGTCTACAGGATCTAAGATGATGTCCTGAAAGTGACTGGCGTATTCTTGCGAGCGTATCTCTGTGGCAGATTTATAGAGCGCTTTGCGATCGTGGAAGGGTCCTTCGATGCCAAAGGCTGTTCTGGCGAAACCAAGACGCCGGATCGCTTCGGCCATCTCTTCCTTTTGGTTGGGGCTGTACAACTGTACGGGATCGCCGATGGCGACGGCATATGGCGGAACAAAGTAACCGTCTGGGATCACTGTATTGGCGTGGACAAGGGCGCCAACGGCGATGACGGCGCCAGAGCCAATCTTTGCCCCTTGAAGAACCGTCGCGCCGGTGGCAATGTATGAGCAGGGGGCAACGGCGCAACCGAGTAGCGTAGCATGGGGACCGATGAACACATGGTCTCCGATGAGGACCGGTTGGTCTGTATCAGCGGAGCGATTCCCGCGCAACACCGCATTTTCACTGATGATCGCATACTCGCCGATTTCTACCATCGATGTTTCGGCAGTGACAATGGCGCCGAAGAGGATTCTCCCGTGGGGACCCACCAGCACCTTGCCCACAAGGGTGGAGGTGGGGGAGACATAGGCCGTCGGGTTTACAATAGGTTCATGATCGCGGTGTCGGATAAGCAAAAGGATGCGCCTCCCACGTTTGGTATCTGTATGTTTGATTCGCCGATTTTTTCGTCATTCCTACTCCGGAGGCAGCGAAAGGACGCAACCCCTTTGCGCCCTTCAAAAATGATTTGGGGGACTTTTTACAAGGTGACACGACGAGACTTTGTTCAGTATCCGATAACGAGAAGCTCAAAGCATAGCATCTTAAGGCTTTTTGGGGCGTAGGAGAATAAATAGCGACTTGTTAAGAAAACGAAGAACGACACCAGTCTAAAAACCTGGTGTCGTTCCCCTTCTCAATCGGCCAAGCTGTCCATCCGCTCCCAGAGCCGATTGGCTGCTATTTTCGCTTTCTCGTAGATTGTTTGAACGTCCTTCACAAACTCCCGGTTTTCCAGCACGATCTTCCCGTTGACGATGACTGTCTTCACATCCCTCGAATCCATGCCGAAGGCGATGTGTCCGGCCATGTTGTCCGCTACGAAAGGGGTAGGCGAGTCAT
This sequence comes from Heliomicrobium undosum, assembly GCF_009877425.1. Classification (NCBI taxonomy): domain Bacteria; kingdom Bacillati; phylum Bacillota; class Clostridia; order Eubacteriales; family Heliobacteriaceae; genus Heliomicrobium; species Heliomicrobium undosum. The sequence continues at coordinate 51,171 of NZ_WXEY01000009.1, forward strand.
AGTCGACGATCGTGAGGTCGGCCTTATATCCCTTTTCCACCTTGCCGAAGCGGGCGCCGAAGTAGCGTTCGAGCAGGTCGTTGCCGTTGTAGAGGAATTTGAGGAAGCTGTCCGGCCAGAGGGGGCCGCCGGCGTCGCGGTGTTTGAAGAAGGCAAACTTGAACTCCTCGAACATGTCGCTGCCGATTCCGTCGGTGCCGAGGGCGAAGTTTTGGTACTGAGGGATCTTGTGATTGTATCCCACGTTGTTGTTCATGTTGGAACGGGCGTTGTGGGCCAGGTAGGCGTTGTTTTCGTTGATCAGGCGCACATCCTCGTCAGAGAGGTGGACGCCGTGGACGAGGAGCGCCTTGTCGTTGATCAGGCCGAAGTTGTGGAGGCGGGCGACGATGTCCTTTCCGTAGTGATGGTGGGAGTGAGACACGTCGTAACGGTCTTCAGCCACATGGACGTGGATGCCCCGACCGGTCTCCTTGACCGCTTCGGCCATCAGCCGGAGCGCCTCGTCGGGCATCGTCACCGGCGCGTGACCGCCGATCATGGCTTCGACCAGGTAGTGGCCGTTGCCGGCCTGCCGGTCCTTTTCACAGAGTTTGGCGAAGGCGATGTTCTCTTCGACGCCGGCTTCCACCTCTTTGAGCCCGCTGTTGCGGTCTGTCGTCTCATAGCAGGTGATGCCCCGGAGGCCCACCTCTTCAAAAGCGGTTTTGAGCACCGAGAGGGAACCGCCGATGAAGTTGGGCGAGGCGTGGTGGTCGATGACGGCGGTTGTGCCGCAGCGGATGGCTTCGAGGGAGCAGACGAGGCCGCTGTAGTAGAGGATCTCCTCGTCGATGGCCCGGTCGAGGCGCCACCAGAGGTTTTTCAAGACGGAGATGAAGTCGGGACTCGGTTTGATGCGGGCCAGGATCCCACGGGACAGGCCCGAGTAGAAGTGATTATGGCTGCAGACGATGCCGGGCATAACGAGGGCGCCCTTGACATCGATAACCCGTTTGGCGTCATAGGTTCCGGAAAGATTCGAGCCGACGGCCATGATCTCCGTTCCGTAGATGTAGATGTCCATGCCCGTCCGCACGCTCGGCGGTTGGAACTCGACGATAGTGGCGTTTTTTAGCAGGATCACGGGTCGTGTCCTCCTTACATGCTTGCTTGTATCAGCGCTTTGCTGCTGTGCAATGGTGATATGTTAATTAAGATGTAAAACGACTATTGGCTGAAAGCAACTGTTGTAGGTCAGCGCAACGGTTAAGGGTCTTCGCTGCTGATTCATTACTGCTACAGATTCACTGCGGTTACTGTTCAACGGGTCCAAAGAGGGAAGTGCGTTTCGCATAGAGGGCGGCGAAAATCCCGGCCATGCGGTCCAGGGTGGCGTCGCTATCCCCGTCGTCAACCCGGAAGCCGCCCGCTTCCAAGGGGAAAGTACGCACCGCATCCTTTACCCGTACATAGACGGTATCGTTTTCCACGAAGAAACCGGGGTTGCGACTGGTCTCAAAATCCTGCCGCAGGCTGAAGAGGGTCGGTTTGTCCGTATAGGGCCGACCGTCCCAGGGACAGAAGGTGGCGCAGTTGCCGCATTCGTTGCAGTAGGCGTCTAGGTGAACGATCTGAAAGCGGTTGCGGAATCCTATTGCGGAACCAAGATCGGTGCCTCCAATCGCCACGGCGATGTTGGCCCGGTTTGGGCAGACCTCGACACACTTATTGCAGACGCTGCTGCATTCGAGACAACGGCGATATTCCGTGTCACCCACGGCGGGATCCACCTCGGGGCCGGCTTCGACCGGCACATCCGATTGGGCGATGAGGCCCTGTTTTTTGGCGGTGATCGTTTTGACGGTCTCATCATCAACAGGGGAGGGGGTAAGGATTGCGCGTTTCCAGGCGGGATCTTCCGCCCGGCAGATGGCGTCGGCAGCCTTACGACCGTCTGCGATGCATTTGACGATGGAGGAGGGGCCCCGCGAAGCGTCGCCCACGAGGTAGACGCCGCCCAGGGCTGTGGCGCAGGTGGCCTTGTTCGTTTGCGCCGCGCCGGTTGCTGCTTCAACCAGACCCAACTGTGCGAGTAAGCCCATATCCACCGTTTCCCCGATGGCGGTGATCAGCGTATCCACCGAGAGCGCCCGTACCTCGTCTGTTTTTTCAGGGCGACGCCGGCCGCTGGCGTCAGGGGCGCCGAGCTTCATCACCCGGCAGAGGAGCTTGCCGTCGCTGTCAACGCCCTCCGGGTTCATTAAGAAAAGGAATTCCACGCCGTCGGCCAGGGCGAGTTCGTATTCCTCCCGGTAGGCCGGCATCTCTTTTTCCGTCCGCCGGTAGATGACAGTCGCCTTTTCCACGCCGGGAAGCTTTAAGGCCGTGCGGGCGGCGTCCATGGCCGTGTTGCCGGCGCCGACGACAGCCACCTGCTTGCCTAGGTTCAACGATACGGAGTCACGGTTGAACTGCTCCAGGAAAGCGAGGGCGGACATCATCAGGGGCAGGCTAGCCGAAACCCCACGGATGGGGAACTCCTTTTCCGCCCCGGCGCCGACGGCCACGACGACATAGGTATAGCCCATCGATTGCAGCGAAGCGGGTGTTAGCGAAGGCGAGGCGTTGAAGACAAACTTGACGCCATGTTCTTCGATGAAGCGGACATCGGCGTCGATCGCCTCGTCGCTGATGCGAAAGCGCGGGATGACGTGGCGCACGGTCCCGCCGGCTGATTCGCGCCGTTCATAGACGGTCACGTCGAAACCTTCCCGGGCTAAGAAGTAGGCCGAGGCCAATCCGGCGGGGCCGGCGCCCATGACGGCCACCTTGGCCGCCTGCCGCTTTGTCGGGGCAACCCATTTTTTCTTATATTCGGCAAAGCCTTTTTTCACAGCGATCCGTTTCATTTCCCGGATCAGCACACAGCCCTCATAGTCCAGGCGGGTGCAGTGGTACTGGCAGGCATGGTCGCAGATGTGGCCGGTGATCGACGGCAGGGCATTCTTCTCGTAGATCAGCGCCAGCGCCTCGGCGTAGCGTCGCTGCCCCACGAGGCGGATATAGGCGGGGATGTCCTGGTGGATCGGGCAGGCCGCTTGGCAGGGGGCCTCGGCGCAGTCGAAGAGGGGCAGTTCAGAGGGCACTGATGCCTTCGCGTCGCCGCGGAAGCTCTTTTTGAAGAAATCTGCGTCCAGGGCTTTGGCCGCGAGGGCTGCCACCTTCGCGGTGTCGATCTTGGGCTGCTCCCAGCCTTCGAGGGCCTCAAGCTTGGCGGCCATAGCGCTCATGCGGGCGTAACCGCCCGGCTTGAGCAACTCCGTCGCCGCCGTGATCGGGCGGATGCCGGTGGCGAAGACCTCCGCCACGTTATGCTCGCTGATCCCGGCGGAGAAGGAGATGGGCAATTCCCCAGCAAATTCGTCGCAGATTTTGGCGGCTAGGTTGATCGAGAGCGGAAAGAGCGCCCGGCCGGACATGTACATCTCGCCGCCGGGAAGGCTGTTCTTGAAGTTGACAGAACCGAGGGTGTTCGTCAGCTTGACGCCGAAGAAGCGACCATGGGCGGCGGCCAGGGCTTTCAGCCGCTTCAACATGGGGATGGCGTCTTTGTATTGCAGGTCATGGTCGAAGGATGCCGGGGAGAGAGCGACATAATCGAAGCCGAGGGTGTCCAGGATGGTCCGGACGACAGGATAGGTGAGCAGTGTGGGGTTTAACTTGACATAGGTCTCCAGTTTTTTCTCCGTCAGCATATAGGCGCAGATCTTTTCGATCTCTTCCGGCGGGCAACCGTGCATCGTCGAGAGGGTGACCGACTTGCAGATCTGCGGGGAGATCCGCTCCGGCAGCGATTGCAGCGCCGGGAGGCGGTGTTCCAGGCCGGTGCCGTTTAGGAAAGATCCTTCTTTCAGCAAATCGGACAGAGCCTTGAGCGTTTCCGTGAAAACGGGATGGCAGGAGGCATCCATCAAGCCATTTATGTAAGCGTCCATGCGCGGCGATTGGATACCGGCCAGATTGTAACCGACACTCATGTTGAAGATGAAAGAGCGCTCTTTCCCGATCCGCAGTTCGAACACTTCTTCGATCAGATGCAACAAAACCCAGGCTTTGATATATTCGGCGTACGCCTTTTCGACGGTGTACTCGGAGGACCACTCCGTATTGAACCCCTCGTCTTCGGCGTCGATGCAGGGCTTGTCGACGGGCGGCTCTTTTTCCTGCACCGTTTTCAATTCGATGAAACGGCTGCCGGCCAGGTAGGATGTGGCGATATTCTGGGCCAACTGGGTATGCGGCCCGGCCGCCGGTCCCAAGGGGGTCTCACAGGCTTCCCCGAAGAGACGAATTTGCTGATTCCCGCTTTTACGGAAAAAGTGGGCTTCCGGCAACGCAAAGACGGAACGATCTGCCGCGTATTCTTCGAAGGCTCGGCAAACCAGTTCTGTAAACGGAATCGGTCGCATGATGTCGCCCAAGGGGATTCCCTCCTTCAAAATTTGCGCCAATGATCTATTTATGTATGCAAAAATTATACCAAGATCATCGACTCCGGCGACAGGCGCAAATGAAAAAAGAGAAATCCTTTTTTCAAGTATGCCGTTGGCGCGTTTTTTGCATGGATCTTTGATTCGTAAGCAAGAAAGATCGCCCCCTTTGCGAGAGATCACGGATACATGGGATTGCTGCGGATTGTGGGAACCAGTGCAGGAAAAAAGGGCCTCCAGGTCTAATAGATAGGGATAATTCATCGTGCTCGTGATTGCAGGTTCGCAGATGGCCGCTGAACAGGCAATCGAATGGATGGGGTAGGAACAGGCCGAGCGGGGGTGAGAGGATGCACCGGTTGCGCGATATAGAAGAGACGGTCCAGCAGACGGCGGAAGCCATCGCCGAGGCGCTGATGATCGAGGTGGAGATCGCCGATCCCGATTTGGTGCGTGTCGCCGGCACCGGCCGCTACCGGGAGGGCCGCGGACGCGTCTTGGAGGACGGTTTCGTCTACCGGCACATCCTGCGAACCGGAGAGGCTGTGATCATCGACCAGCCGGGCCATCACGAACTCTGCCAGCCTTGTTTACGACGGGGTGATTGTTCCGAGACAGCCGAGGTGGCGGTGCCCATCAAAGTCAATGACGAGACGATCGGCGTCATCGGGCTGATCGGATTTGACGGGCAGCAGGGCAAGCGCCTGCTCGGCCGTCAGGACTCGCTTCTTCGCTTTTTGGAGAAGATGGCTGACCTGATCGCCGGAAAGACGGCGGAAAACGCGCAGAACCGGCAGAGAGAATCGCTCGTCCGCCAACTGGAAACGGTGCTCAATCTCCTCCACGACGGTATCCTCGTCGTGGGCGCCAATAAGGTGGTCACCCACCATAACGAGTTGGCCGCCTCGATGACCGATTTGACCGCTCATTCCCTCATCGCCCTGCCCCAGATCATGGACGACAAAAAGTTATGGAAGGCCGTCGAAAAGGGAAAGAGCTTCTCCGGCCAGGTGAAGGGGCGGCGGGTGGCGGCCCACTGGTACTGTGACGCCATGCCGATCATCCGGGAAGACGCCGTCGACGGCGCCATCATCATCTTGAAGGATGTTCAGGAGATCAAGCGTCTCGTCAACGACACGACGGTCAGCGACATCGCCACCGAGTTCTCACAGATCATCGGCAGCAGCGCCAAAATCCGTGAGCTCAAGTCCCTGGCCTGCAAAGTCGCGTCCAGCAATTCGACCTTGTTGATCCAGGGCGAGAGCGGGACCGGCAAGGAACTGCTGGCCCGGGCGATCCACCAGTCTAGCGGCCGCAGCCAAAACGCCTTTATCGCCATCAACTGCGGCGCCATTCCGGAGACGCTGCTGGAGAGCGAACTCTTCGGCTACGAGGAAGGCTCCTTCACAGGGGCGAAGCGGGGCGGCAAGCTCGGCAAGTTCGAGTTGGCCAACAACGGGACCCTCTTTCTCGACGAGATCGGTGACATGCCCCTGCACTTGCAGGTCAAGCTCCTGCGCGTCCTCCAGGAGCGGCGGGTCGAGCGGGTCGGCAGCGCCCGTTCCATCCCTGTCGATGTGCGCATCATCGCCGCCACGCACCGGAACCTGGAGAAGATGGTCGCCGCCGGGGAGTTTCGCGAGGATCTCTATTACCGCCTGAACGTGATCCCCTTGACCATCCCGCCTGTACGGGAGCGGCGGGAGGATATACCTCTGCTGATCGACCATTACCTGGAGCACTACTGCCAGGTGCTGAACAAGCAGGTGAACCGGTTGGCCACCGATGCGGCGTCGCTCTTGCACCGATATCCCTGGCCGGGAAACGTGCGGGAACTGGCAAACGTGGTCGAATACGCCGTCACCATGGCCACCGGCGGGTTGATCAGCCTGAAGGATCTGCCCAAACGGATCCGGACCGAAGAACCGGTAAAAGTCCAGGACGACTGCCTCAACCTGAAGGCGCTGGAGCGCGAAGCCATCACCAAAGCGTTGGAGGCCGCCGCTGTGGAGGGGTGCAAGGATGACGCCGCCAAGCGACTGGGGATCAGCCGGGCGACCTTGTATCGCAAGATTAAGGAATACGGCATCGCCGAACGCAAGGTCTTTTCCTGAGTTTTAAAGGGGAGACGGCTGTCTCATTGTGAGATGGGCGTACATAGCAATAGGTGTCGCTTGAGGGTTCGGTCAAAAGAAGATTTGCGCAATAGATTCGATAAGAGATTCGATGGGGCAAGGATTCTCCCGATGGGATTTCTTTCATTAGATTATCACGAGTGATGATGAAAATGGTTTTTCATATATAGAAAAAAGTCTTAATTTGAGACAGTAGTGATTGTCTCCCCAAGGTCATCTCATCCACCCTTTTAATATCTGCTGCAACAGAGTACACACAGAAGGAGGGAGCGCCCATGAAAAGCGTAGGCCGGAGCGTCACCCGCGTCGACGCCGTCGCCAAGGTGAAAGGCGCCGCGAGATATGTAGACGACCACTTCGTTCCCGGCATGCTCCATGCCAAGGTCTTTCGCAGCGCCATTGCCAACGGCTGGGTGAAGCGCATCGATGTCAGCAAGGCCAAGGCGCTGCCGGGCGTCGTTGCCGTCGTCACCTATGAGGATGTGCCCGATCACACCTTCCCGACGGCCGGCCACCCCTATTCGAAGAACCCTGCTCACCAGGACGTGGCCGACCGAAACCTGCTGACGCGGCGGGTGCGCCTTGTCGGCGACGAGATCGCCGCCGTGGTGGCCGTCGATGAACGGACGGCGCAAAAGGCGCTGACCCTCATTGAGGTGGAGTACGAAGAGTACGAGCCGCTACTGACGGCTGAGGCGGCGCTCAAGCCGGGCGCGCCGGAGATCCACGCCGGCACCGGCAACGTGCTGGGGCGGGGCGGCTACGAACTGGGCGATCTGGCCCAGGCCGTCGCTGAGTCGGATCAAGTCTTTTCTGATGATTTTACGACTCAGATGGTCGCCCACTGCGCCATGGAGAACTACAGCGCTTACGCTTATATGGAAGAAAACGGTCGCATCGTCATCGTCTCTTCCACCCAGATCCCCCATATCTGCCGGCGGATCGTCGGCCAGGCGCTCGGCATCCCCTGGGGGCGTGTCCGCGTGATTAAACCCTACATAGGCGGCGGCTTCGGCGGCAAACAGGACGCTGTCGTGGAACCGCTCACCGCTTTTCTTACCACCGTCGTCCACGGACGGCCCGTCAAGATGGAATTCACCCGCGAAGAGAGCTTCATCGCCTCCCGGGTGCGCCATCCCATCGCCTTTAAGATCAAGACAGGCGTCAAAAAAGACGGCACCCTGCTGGCGCGGGAGTTGGAGATCGTCTCCATCAACGGCGCTTACGCCTCTCACGGCCAATCCATCGCCAACAACGCCGGCACCAAGTACCGGCAACTATACCGGCAGCAGGCGATCAAGTGCAAGTCCACCTCGGTCTATACGAATATGCCCTCTGCCGGGGCCATGCGCGGCTACGGCATCCCCCAGGTCATGTTCGCTCTCGAGAGCCACATGGACGATGTAGCCCGTGAACTGGCGATCGACCCCGTTGATTTTCGCCTGAAAAACGTCATCAGCGCAGGCTACCAGGACCCGATCAGCGGCGTCAAGGTGCTCACCAGCGGGCTGGCCGAGTGCCTGCAAAAGGGCCGGGAACTGATTGGCTGGGACGCCAAAAAAGCGGACGCCAGCCGGCGGGAGGGGATGAAAAGGCGCGGTGTCGGAGCGGCCTGCTTTACCTACGCCTCGGGCACCCACCCGGTCGGGTTGGAGGTGGCCGGCGCGCGGATCGTCATGAATGAAGACGGCTCGGTTCAAATCCAGGTCGGCGCTACCGAGATCGGTCAGGGCAGCGATACCGTCTTCACCCAGATGGTGGCCGAAACGGTGGGCATCCCGACTTCGATGGTCCATATCCTCTCCGAACAGGATACAGACATCTCGCCTGTGGACCTGGGCTCCTACGCCTCCCGTCAGACCTACATCACCGGCATGGCCGTGCGCAAGGCCGCCGAAGAGATCAAGGCCAAGGTCCTCGATTACGCATGGGGAATGACCGACATCCCGGCCGGCGCCATGGACATCGTCGACGGCTGGCTCGTCTACAAGCACAACGGGGAAGGGATCCTGCCCATCGGCGAGGTGGCCCTCGACGCCCACACGAACACGGTCCATTGCCAGCCCTTTACAGCCGATGTCTCCAACAACGCCCGCGTCAACGCCTTCGCCTACGGCTGCACCTTCGTCGAGGTCGAGGTCGACCTGTTGACCGGCAAGGTCGAGGTCCTGGAGATCCATAACGTTCACGACTCGGGCAAGATCATCAATCCCCAACTGGCCGCCGGCCAGGTTCATGGCGGCGTCAGCATGGGGCTCGGCTACGCCCTCTACGAGCAGATGCTCTTCGACCCTAAGACCGGCAAGCCCCTCATCCACAACCTCCTGGACTACAAACTGATGACCGCCTTCGACACCCCCGAGATCGGCGCCCATTTCGTCGAGCCCTATGAGCCGACAGGTCCATACGGCAACAAGGCCTTGGGTGAGCCGCCGGCCATCACGCCGGCGCCTGCTATCCGCAACGCCATCCTCGACGCTACCGGCGTGGCCTTTAATGACCTGCCCCTCACACCCCAGCGCCTGATCGCCCGCTTCAAGGCCGAAGGGCTGATCGAATAGGAGGGATGACCATGTTCGACATCGCCCGATACGACGAAGCCCGTTCCATTGAGGAGGCTGTGGCGCTGCTGGCGGCCAATCCCGAGGCCCGGCTCATCGCCGGCGGCACCGATGTGCTGATCCGCATCCGCGAGGGCAAGCAGCCCGAGGCGCAGTTGGTCGGCATCCGCCATATCGCCGCGTTGACCCGCATCGAACGGAAGGATGACGGAATGCTTTCCATCGGCGCGGCAGCCACCTTTAGCCGCATCGCCTCCGACCCGCTGATCCGCCAATGCCTTCCCGTTCTGGCGGAAGCCGTCGACACCGTCGGCGGTCCCCAGATCCGCCGTGTCGCCACCATCGGCGGCAACGTCTGCAACGGCGCCACATCGGCCGACAGCGCATCGACCCTTTTCGCCCTTGACGCCGTCCTCCAGATCCAAGGGCCCGACGGCCTTCGTCAGACGCCGATCCGCGAGTTCTACCGTGGACCGGGTAAGGTCAATCTGGGCCAGGCGGAGGTGCTGACGGCGATCCTCGTCACGCCGGAAAGTTACGAGGGTTATGGCGGCCACTACATCAAGTACGCCATGCGTAAGGCCATGGATATCGCCACTCTGGGCTGTTCCGTCAACTGCAAGGTCGCCGATGGCAACATCCTGGCCGATGTGCGCCTCGCATTCGGCGTGGCTGCGCCGACACCGATCCGCTGCCCCGAGGCGGAAGGGGCCGTCAAAGGAAAAACTTTCAGCCCGGAAGTGGTGGAAGCCTTCGGCAACGCGGCGGCGGCGGAGATCAACCCGCGCACGTCCTGGCGAGCCTCCCGCGAATTCCGGCTCCACCTGGCCAAGGAACTGAGCAAACAGGCGCTGGTCAAGGCCTATCAACAGGCAGGGGGGATCATCCATGGCGCATAAACGAATCAACTGCACCATCAACGGCCAGAAACTCTCCCTGGAGGTCGAGGTGGGCGAATCCCTGCTCGAAATGCTACGCAGCCGCCTGCACCTGACGGGAACGAAAAAAGGCTGCGGCGTCGGCGAATGCGGCGCTTGCACCGTCCTGGTCGACGGAGAGGCCATCGATTCCTGCCTCTTTCTCGCCGTCTGGGCCGACGGCAAGGATATCCGCACCATCGAGGGCGAGGCCAAGGAAGGCCAATTGACGAAGGTGCAAGAAGCCTTCGTCGAGGAAGGCGCCGTCCAGTGCGGCTTTTGCACCCCCGGTTTCGTCATGTCTGTGACGGCGCTCGCCGAAAAGGGGTGCAACTGCGACCGGGAGGGGCTGAAAAAGGAACTCTCCGGCCACATGTGCCGTTGCACCGGTTATCACAACATCATCAACGCGGCGGAAAAGGCGATGGGGGAGAAGTAAAAGGATCCAGCCGCCTGTCGTCAGCAAAAATCAGCAGCGCCGGCGGCGCAAGCAGGCCCGCTGTAAGCACAAACGCGGTCCATCCTGTTCGGCCTCCCGGACAGTGGATATACATAATCGGGTAATAAGGAGATGCAGGTGTTGGAGAACAAGTTTGCCGAGGTCCTGAAACTGGCCGAGAAGTACAAACCGGACATGTCGCGGTTCCTGCGGGATCTGATCGCCATCCCCAGCGAGAGTTGCGACGAGCAGAAGGTCGTGCTTCGCATCAAGGAGGAAATGGAGAAGGTGGGTTTTGACAAGGTCGAGATCGACCCCATGGGCAACATCCTGGGGTATATCGGCCGTGGCAAACACCTGATCGCCATGGATGCGCACATCGACACGGTCGGCGTCGGCAACCCGGAAAACTGGCAGTACGACCCCTATATCGGCTATGAAGACGATGAGATCATCATCGGCCGGGGCGCCAGCGACCAGACTGGCGGCATGGTATCCATGGTCTACGCCGGCAAGATCATCAAGGACCTGGGCCTGGAAGACGATTACACCCTCGTCATCGTCGGTTCCGTCCAGGAAGAGGACTGTGACGGCCTCTGTTGGCAGTACATCATCAACGAAGACAAGCTCCGTCCCGAGTTCGTCGTCATCACCGAGCCGACCGACGGCAAGATTTATCGCGGCCAGCGGGGCCGCATGGAGATTAAGGTGACCACCAAGGGCGTCAGTTGCCACGGTTCAGCGCCGGAGCGGGGCGACAACGCCATCTACAAGATGGCCGACATCCTGAAGGAACTGCGGGCGCTTCATGAAAACCTGCAAGACCATCCCTTCCTGGGCAAGGGCAGCCTCACCGTCTCCGAAATCTTCCACACCTCGCCGTCGCGCTGCGCCGTCGCCGACAGTTGCTGGATCTCTATCGACCGCCGCCTCACCGCCGGGGAAGACGCCGAACTGGCCTTAAACCAGATCCGCAACCTTCCCGCCGTGAAGGCCGCCGGCGCCGTCGTCGAGATGTACACCTATGAACGGCCGGCCTACACCGGACTGGTTTACCCGACGGACGCCTACTTCCCGACCTGGCTGATTGAAGACGGCCACCCCGTTTGCTATACCCTCGAAGACGCCTACAAAGGGCTCTTCCAGACCGAACCAGTCGTAGACAAGTGGACCTTCTCCACCAACGGCGTCTCCATCATGGGCCGCTACGGCATCCCCTGCATCGGCTTTGGCCCCGGCCACGAAGACCAGGCCCACGCGCCGAACGAACGGACCTGGAAAAAGGAACTGGTTATGGCGGCGGCCATGTACGCTGTGATCCCCTCCATCTATGTTTCGAAGTACGCGGCACAGATGCCGGAGGATACGAAGAACCTGGTGGAATAAAACAAAATAAGTAGGAGGATTCTCAATGCAAACGATTTTCCGCGGCCGCCACTTCATTGATCTCGAAGAATTCACCAAAGAAGAAGTCGACACCATGCTGGAGGTCTCCTTTGACCTCAAGAAAAAATTCGCCATGGGCGTGCCCACGCCGTATCTGCTCCACCAGTCCATGTTCCTGATGTTCTTTGAGCAGTCAACCCGGACCCGCAACTCCATGGAAGCCGGATTTGCCCAACTGGGCGGCCACGCCGGATTCCTCGACTCCAGCAGCATGCAGATCGCCCATGGCGAAAGCGCCAAGGACACGGCCATCATCCTGTCCCGTTTCGGCCACGCCATCGCCTGCCGTTACTGCAACTGGGGCTACGGCAACAAGTACCTGACCGAGATGGCCAAATGGTCCAGGGTCCCCATCATGAACCTCCAGTGCGACCTCTACCACCCCTTCCAGGCGCTGGCCGACCTGATGACGATGAAAGAAAAGATCGGCGACCTGAAACGGACAAAGGTCTCCATCATCTGGGCCTACGCCGAGAGCCACAAGAAGCCCATCTCCGTTCCCGTCTCCCAGCTTCTGCTCTTCCCGCGCTACGGCATGGACGTCTGCCTCGCCCATCCGAAGGGCTGGGAACTGCCCGACTGGGTCATCGAAAAAGCGAAAGCGAACGCGGCCAAGTTCGGCGGCACCGTGACCGTCACGAACAACGAAGAGGAAGCTTACGAAAACGCCCATATCGTCATCCCGAAAAACTGGGGATCCTGGGTCAATGACCAGACAGGCGCTTCCATCGCCGGCGCCACCAAGGTTGTCGACGAAAAACTGATGGCCCAGAAGTCCTGGAAGTGCACCGAAGCGAAGATGGCCACCGCCGACAAGGATGTCATGTACATGCACGCCCTCCCGGCTGACCGCAACAATGAAGTGGAAGACTCCGTCATTGACGGTCCCCACTCCATCGTCTTCGATGAAGCCGAAAACCGCCTCCACACCGCCAAAGCCGTCATGACTTTGTTGATGGGTGGTCGTTAACATTGAAGGAACTGGTCGTCGTAGCCATCGGCGGCAACTCGCTCATCATCGATAACAGCAAAACCTCTGTGGAGGACCAGTATGCCGCTGTCTGTGAAACGGCCAAACATATCGCCGGGATCATTGAGCAGGGTTATGAGGTGATCATCACCCACGGCAACGGTCCGCAGGTCGGATTCATCCTCCGGCGCTCCGAGATCGCCAGCGAGGTGGCCGGCATGCACCACGTGCCCCTGGTCAGTTGCGGCGCCGACACGCAGGGGGCCATCGGCTACCAGATCCAGCAGGCCATGGACAATGAGTTCAAAAAGCGCGGGATGGCCAAAGAGGCCGTCACCGTCATCACCCAGGTGGCCGTATCCCCCGACGACCCGGCTTTTCAAAAACCCTCTAAACCGATCGGCTCTTTCTACTCGGAAGCCCAGGCCGAAAACCTGAAAAAAGCCCACCCCGACTGGGTGCTGGTCAACGACGCCGGGCGCGGTTACCGCCGACTCGTTCCATCACCGTTGCCCCAGGAGATCATCGAAAAAGATGTGATCCTCCTGCTCGTCAGTCAGGGCTACTGTGTGATCGGCGTCGGAGGCGGCGGCATTCCCGTCATCACCCAGGAAGACGGCTCGCGAAAAGGGATCGACGCCGTTATCGACAAGGATTTTGCCTCCAGCCTCCTGGCAACCGACATCGGCGCCGACATCCTGATCATCTCGACAGCCGTCCCGAAGGTGTGCCTGAACTACGGCACGCCGGAGCAGAAGTCCCTTGACAGGGTGACCCTGGCGGAACTGAAGCAGTATGTTGCCGAAAACCACTTCGCCCCCGGCAGCATGCTGCCGAAGGTGCAGGCCGTCATCTCCTTCCTCGAAGGGGGCGGCAAAAAAGCGATCATCACCAACCCGGAATCGCTGGAAGAGGCCGTCGCCGGGCGGACGGGGACGCACATCTATCCCTGAACATAGATGGGCATTTCTTGACGCATTACGCATGCTCTTACGTTCGGCATTCGCTTGGCATCTACTTGTTATCTACCCAAGTCTACGTAACGGTTACTTGGCCTCTAGTCGGCTATTCGGAAATGTCACTCGAGATTGCGCGCTCTGTCCCTCCGCCGCCCAGCCTTCACCCGGCTAGGCGGCGGAGGCGAAGCCGCGCAATCTTATCCATTTCACCGGGGGAGGTGACCGCCTTGGGCACCCTGTTGCGCGGCGGCATGATTGTGACTGCCACAGAGAGCCGCCTGGCCGACCTGCGGATCGAAGGGGAACGGATCGCCGCCATCGGCGAAAACCTGGAAAGGCAGCTTGGCGATAGAGTCATCGATGTGACCGGCGCCTTGATCTTCCCAGGCGGCGTCGACGCCCACACCCATTTTGATCTCCCTGTCGGCGACTTCGCCACCGCCGATGACTTCGCCAGTGGCAGCCGGGCCGCCCTGTTCGGTGGGACCACGACGGTCATCGATTTTGCCACCCAGTTTCGCGGCGAAAACCTTATGGCCGCCCTGGAGAACTGGCACGAACGGGCGCGAGGCAAGTGCCTCTGCGACTATGGTTTTCACATGGCCATCACCGATTGGCGTGAGAAAACGCCTGACGAAATGACGATTCTCGTCCGGGAAAAGGGAGTTTCTTCCTTTAAACTGTACATGGCCTACAAGCATGTCCTCCAGGTCGACGACGGCATCCTCTTCCAAGCTTTGCGCCAGGCGCGAGAGATCGGCGCTCTCGTGGGGCTGCACTGTGAGAACGGCGATGTCATCGATGTGCTCGTCCACGAATTCCGACAACAGGGAAAAAAAGCCCCCCGGTTTCATCCCCAGAGCCGGCTGCCGGCTGTTGAAACGGAAGCGGTGACCCGTGCCATTGCTCTGGCCCGGATGGCGAAAGCCCCCCTGTACATTGTCCACCTTTCAGCCCAGGGATCCCTGGATGCCGCCGAAGCCGCCCGCCGGCAGGGAGTGCCTGTCTATGTGGAGACCTGCCCCCAGTACCTGATGCTTGATGAGAGCCGCTATGGCAGTGACGACAAATGCTCCGGCAGCGACCCTTTCGAGGGCGCCAAGTACGTCATCTCGCCGCCCCTGCGCCCAAAAGAACACAACGATGCCCTCTGGTCCGGCCTGGCAAGGGGCGCCATCGACACAGTAGCCACCGATCACTGCTCCTTTTTTTATCGAGGCCAAAAGGACAAAGGCCGCGACGACTTCAGCCGGATCCCCAACGGCATGCCGGGCGTCGAGCATCGCATGGGTCTGCTCTATACCTATGGCGTCACAACCGGACGCATCAGCCTGAATCAGTTCGTCTCTCTTACCGCCACTCGGCCAGCCCAATTGTTCGGAATATTCCCCCGCAAAGGGACGCTCGCCGTTGGCTCTGACGCCGACATCGTTGTCTGGGATCCCACGAGCGATATGGAAATTACCAACGAGAACCATCACTACCGGCTCGACTACAACCCCTACGCGGGATTCCGGCAGGCCGGCCGCCCAGCCCATGTGTTTCTCCGGGGCCGTCCTATCGTCCGCTACGGCGAACTGATCGACGCCACCCCGGGAGGCCGGTATCTCTTCCGTGAATCCTCGCGAATCCTGTAACGAGAAGGGGATACGCCATGCATAAACTGAAGGTCAACGGCGTGATCCATCATGTCGAAGGCGGCGAATCAAATCTCCTGGACTTTTTGCGCGATGAACTCCAGATTACATCTATGAAAAACGGCTGTGGCGAGGGCGCTTGCGGCGCCTGCATGGTCCTCGTCGACGGCAAGGCCATGCGGGCTTGCCTCTTCACTATCGCCAAAGTGGACAGCAAATCGATCGTCACAGTGGAAGGGCTCTCCTACCGGGAAAAAGAAGCCTACGCTTGGGCTTTTGCCGAAGCGGGCGCCGTCCAGTGCGGCTTCTGCATCCCCGGCATGGTGATCAGCACCAAGGCGCTCCTGGATAAAAACCCGCAACCGTCAAAGCGGGAGATCAAAGAAGCCATCCGCGGCAACATCTGCCGCTGCACCGGCTATGTGAAGATTGAAAAAGCGATTGCCCTGGCAGCCGCAGTGCTGCGCGGTGATTTGAACATACCGATGACCGATAACCGGTTGGGTGTCGGCATCAGCGTCCACCGTGTCGACGCCCGAGAAAAGACGTTGGGAACCGGTGAGTACGTCGATGACATGCAGGTCGAGGGGATGCTTTACGGCGCTGTCCTGCGTCCGAAAGCCGCCCGCTTGCTGATCAAAAAGATCGACATCTCTGCGGCAAAAGCGCTCCCCGGCGTGGAAGCGGTGCTTACCGCAAAAGATATCCCCGGACAGCGCCATTGGGGCTTTATCGCCAAAGACTGGCCGGCCCTCGTTGCCGAAGGGGAGGAAACGCGCTACATCGGCGACGCTCTGGCCATTGTCGCCGCCCGCACGCGCCGGATCGCCCGGGAAGCGGTCAAAGCGATCTGTGTGGAATACGAAGAACTCGAACCAATCGTCACGACGGGGGCGGCGCTGTCCGAGGGCGCGCCGTCGCTCCACCCGAAGGGAAACCTGCTCTCCAAAACCCATGTCCGGCGCGGCAACCCCGAATCCGCTCTTGCCCGGTCGGCCCATGTGGTTACCCATCGCTACACCACCCCGGCGACAGAGCACGCCTTTTTGGAGCCCGAGAGCGCCCTGGCCGTTCCGGGCGCGGACGGCGAACTGACGGTGTATGTGGGGACCCAGAGCGTCTACAAGGATCAACAGGGGATTATGACCATCCTTGGCCTGCCGGCGGAGAAGGTGCGGGTGATCGCCAAGCTGATCGGCGGCGGATTCGGCGGCAAGGAGGACCTGTCGGTCCAGCACCATGCCGCGTTGCTGGCCTATGCCACGAAAAAACCGGTCAAACTCACCTTGACCCGCCAGGAGAGCATCCACGTCCACCCCAAGCGACATGCCATGGAATTGGAAATCACCACGGGCTGTGACGCCGAGGGTAATCTGACGGCTATCGTGGCCCGCATTGTCGCCGACACGGGCGCTTACGCCTCCCTCGGGCCGGCGGTATTAGAGCGGGCTTGCACCCATGTGGCCGGACCCTACCATGTGCCCAACGCCGACATCACCGGTCTTTGCGTCTATACGAACAACCCGCCGGCCGGCGCCTTCCGGGGCTTCGGTGTCCCCCAGGCCGCCTTCGCCTGTGAAGGCAACATGGACCTGTTGACCGAAAAAGCAGGGATCTCCCCGTGGGAATTCCGGTTTAGAAACGCCTTGACGCCGGGAATGGTCAACGCCACCGGGCAAATCGCCGACGAAGGAACGGCCATCAAGGAGACCCTGCTGGCTGTCCGAGATGCCTATGAATCCCATCCCTACGCCGGCATCGCCTGCGCCATGAAAAACACCGGCATCGGCGTCGGCCTACCCGACATCGGCAGGGTGAAGCTGCGCGTCAAGGACGGTGTGGTGCGCATCCTGACGAGCGCCGCCTGCATCGGCCAGGGCATGGCCACCATCGTATCGCAGATCGTCGCCGAGGTGACGGGCCTGCCGATCGAGCGCCTGACAGTGGCCCTGCCTGAAACGGGGGTCACACCCGACGCCGGGACGACAACCGCCTCCCGGCAGACCTTGTTCACCGGCGAGGCTGCCCGCCAGGCCGCCTTGGCGTTACTGGAGGCGCTGAACGAGACGGAAAGGGACGGCGCGCTGGAGTCATCGGAAGCATTAGGAGCAATAGAAGCATTAGAGGCATTAGAGGGCCGGGAGTTCTCCGGCGAGTATCATGGGATCACCGACCCGCTCAATTCGCCGAAAGCCAATCCGGTCAACCATGTGGCCTATAGCTACGCCACCCATGTGGTCCTGCTCGATGAGCAGGGGCGGGTGTCCAAGGTTGTCGCTGCACACGATGTGGGCCGGGCCATCAACCCGAAGGCGATCGAAGGCCAGATCGAGGGCGCCGTCGCCATGGGCCTCGGGTTCGCCCTCCGTGAAAAGTTCCCCCTCAAAGGCGGCGTGCCGCAGGTGAAGTTCGGGACGTTAGGCCTGTTCAGATCTACGGATATGCCGGAAATCGAAACGATCATCGTCGAGAAAAACCCCTCGCCCTTGGCTTTTGGCGCGAAAGGGGTAGGGGAGATCGCCACCATTCCCGTGGCGCCGGCCGTCGCTTCGGCCTACTACCGGTTTGACCGGCAGAAGCGGTTCGACCTGCCATTGAAAGGGACGCCCTATGACAAGGGATAGCGGGCAGAAGGGCGGCCGGTAGTGGGCGTATTCCGCAATAGAGCATATGAGATCCTCATATCCAAAGAATCGTGGTGGTCAAGGGTTGAAGCAGCGAAAAGTTCCCGTTGATGAAGCGCTCGGTATGGTCATCCCCCATGACCTGACCAAGATTGTTCGAGACGAGTATAAAGGTCCCGCCTTTCGCAAGGGGCATGTCATCAAACCGGAAGACATTCCTGAACTGCAAAAGATGGGCAAAGCTCATATCTTTGCACTCGAACTGGAGCCGGGCGAAATCCATGAAGATGACGCCGGACTCCGGATCGCCCAGGCGGCGGCGGGAAAGAATGTGCTGACTGGTGGTCCGAAAGAGAGCCGCGTCAATCTGACCAGCGCCGTCAGAGGGCTCCTGAAGGTGAACGTTGCGGCCTTGCTCGCCCTCAACGAGTTGGAGGACGTTGTCTTCTCTTGTTTGAGCAACCACACGCCTGTCGAAGCGGGTGAACTCTTAGCAGCGACCAAAGTGATCCCCCTAGTCGTTCCTGAGCAAACTGTTCTCGATGCCGAGACCCTCTGCGAAACCATGGGGAAGATTATTGAGGTTGTTCCCTATCAAGCGCCGAAAGCGGGAATTGTCGTCACCGGCGGAGAAGTGTACCATAAACGGATCAAGGATGCCTTTGGACCGGTGTTGCGGGAAAAGCTCCAATCCTATGGCGGTTCGGTCTTTCCCGTGGCCTACGCCCCCGACGAAGCCGGGGCGATTGCGGAGCAGATTGATCTGCTTGCCGATCAAGGGGCCGAATTGATCCTGGTCAGCGGCGGCATGTCTGTCGACCCGGACGATGTGACGCCCCAGGGGATCCGCCTGAGCGGCGCCAAGGTGGAAAAATACGGCGCGCCCGTTCTGCCGGGCGCCATGTTTCTACTCGCTTATAAGGGGGAAATCCCTATCATCGGCATGCCGGCCTGCGGCATGTACTTCCGGATCACCGTGCTGGACTTGGTCCTGCCGCGCCTTTTCGCCGGCGAGCGGCTCCGCCGCGCTGACATCATCGCCCTGAGTCACGGCGGGCTCTGCCGGAATTGTCCGGAATGCCGATACCCGAGGTGCAGCTTTGGGCAGGGCGGGATTCAGGGTTGATGAGTTTGAACCAGGAATAAAGCAAGGTTGAGCCAGTGAATGGCAGAGGGATAAAGATGGTTGATATGGTTTATAAGGATGTCCTCCAGACGTTGGAACAGGGCGAGGCTTGCGTCGTCCTCACCCTGATAAAAGAAAACGCGAAAAAGGGCTCTAGGGTTGCGGGAAAGCGCTTTTTGTCTTGTTCCGGGACAAGGGTTGCAATGGACGCTTGTATCCATGCGCTTTCGGTGACCCCGTTCGATCAGGCGAACGATCAGGTGAACGGGGTGGGGGATCCTGAGGTTGATCCGTTGTTCGCGCAGGAAGCCGTTACCCTCGTCGAGGCGTCCCTGCGATCAGGCAGGGTTGCGTCCAAAAGGGTCTCCTTAGAAGGCGAGGCGGCGCGGCTGCTCGCTGAACCTTTCTACCCCCCCGATGAGTTGGTCATCCTCGGCGGCGGTCATGTCTCCCAGGCACTTGTTCCCGTCGCCGTCATACTGGGCTACCGCGTCACCGTTGTGGATGATCGACCTGCTTTTGCCGCGCCGGAACGATTTCCTGGCGCGGCAAAGGTGATTTGCGACGATTTTGTCCGGGCAATTGAGGGGCTACACCTGCAACCCAGCTGTGCCGTCGCCATCATCACCCGAGGCCATCGCCACGATCTCCGCTGCCTGGAAGCGCTGGTCGGGAGGCAACTGGGGTATCTGGGCATGATCGGCAGCCGTCGCCGCGTTCAGTTGATCAAAGAACATCTGCGGTCTTCCGGCGTCTCCGAGGAAAAAATCGAGCGGGTTCAGATGCCGATCGGTCTGCCCATCGGGGCGCAGACGCCGGAGGAGATCGCCGTCAGCATCGCTGCCCAGTTGATCCAGGCGCGTAGAGGCGAGGGAGGCAGCGCCGGGATCACGGTCCAGGACATGGAACTGTTGCGGACCTTGGTCGATAGCGCCAAGCGAGGCATCCCGGCTGTCCTTGCCACTGTGGTGGAAGCGCGGGGGTCGACACCGCGCAAGGCCGGCGCCAAGCTCTTGGTTTTTCGTGACGGCCAGATGCGGGGGACCATCGGCGGGGGATGCATAGAGGCGGAGGCGCGGAGAGAGGCGCTCCTGCTTTTGGACGGAGGCGCTGCGGGGCTTTTTCGTTTTTCCTTAGATGACGATGCGGCGGCAGAAGAGGGGATGGCCTGCGGCGGGACCATGGAAGTCCTGCTGGAACTCGTGGCGACTGTTTGAGCAGGCGAGGGGAATCGAGAATATCTCTGGAACATAGAAGTGGTGGGGGCGGAGTCGAATGCAGAAAGAACGGGTGTTGATCAAAGGCGCGGGGGATCTGGCGAGCGGCGTCGCCAACCGGCTCTTCCAATGCGGTTTTGTCCCGATTATGACGGAATTGGCCGAACCGCTCGTCGTCCGGCGAACGGTGTCTTTTGCGGAAGCTGTATACCAGGGGGAGACGACGGTGGAGGGCGTGAAAGCCCTGCGGGTCAAAACCGCTGATGAGGCGATGGCCTGGCGGGAGCGGGGCGTCATTCCGGTGCTCGTTGATCCTGATGACCGTTCGCTGGAAAGCCTTAACCCCACCTATTATATAGAAGCGACGATACGGAAACGCAACGACGGTTTGACCATGGACAAGGCGCCCTTCGTGATCGCCCTGGGTCCGGGCTTTTGCGCCGGGAAGGATGTCCATGCCGTCGTTGAAACGAAACGCGGTCATGACCTTGGCCGGGTGATCTATGCGGGCTATGCCATTGCCGACACAGGCATACCGGGAGAAGTGGGCGGCTACCGCCAGGAGCGGCTGTTGCGCGCGCCTGTAGCGGGTGTTTTCTCCGCATGCCGTGAGATTGGCGACCAGGTCGCCGAAGGGGAGCCGGTGGGAACAGTGGAAGGTCAGCCGGTAAAAGCGCAAATCGCCGGCATCGTACGCGGTTTGGTCAAGGATGGCATCTCTGTCACCGCCGGATTGAAGATCGGTGATGTCGACCCCCGGCTGGAGAAGGCCTACTGCTATACCATCAGTGACAAAGCGCGGGCGATCGGAGGCGGCGTCTTGGAGGCGATGCTTCATTTAGCGATGCTTCGTAAAGCAACATAGAAAAGAACAGCAAGGTAAAAGCGTAGAACAGCGCGCGCTCAGCCGGTTCGAAGAAGGGGCAACAAACATTGGCCGAAGCAGATATGACAACCATCATCATGGTTCTCTCTCTCGTTTCTTTTTGCGCCGGCTTTATCGACAGCATCGCCGGGGGCGGCGGCCTGTTGTTGATGCCGGCGCTTTTGTTTGCCGGCATCCCGCCGCAATTGGTGTTGGGGACAAACAAGCTGGCGAGCACCATCGGAACCAGTTTTGCGCTGATCAATTTCGTGCGCAGCAAAGTGGTGGTCTGGCAAGTCGTTGCCACAGGGATCGGCTTTTCCCTCGTCGGCTCTTTCCTGGGATCAAAGACGATTCTTTTTTTCTCCAATGAGACAGTAGGGAAGATGATCGTCCTGTTGCTTCCCGCTGTGATGATCGCCACCATGATTCCGAGAAGGAAACGTGGATCCGCCGATGCCTTGTCGAAGCAATCCCTTTACGTGAAGGTTCCCCTTTTCTGTTTTTCCATCGGTTTTTATGACGGATTTCTCGGACCCGGAACCGGCAGTTTTTTGATCATGGCCTTTTACCTGTTTGTCGGCCTGGAACTCGTCCAGGCGTCGGCCACAGCCAAGGTGTTTAACCTGGCTTCCAATGCGAGTGCGCTGGTTGTTTTTCTCCTGGAAGGGAAAGTGTTGCTAACCCTCGGACTTCCGTTGGCCTTAGCGAATGTGGCCGGCAATTATATCGGCAGCACACTGGCCATTAAAAAAGGCGCCTCTTTGGTTCGCGCCTTTCTGATCTTGTCCTTCTGTGTCTTGTTTGTTTCGCTCTTATGGAAGTATTATTTGTCGTAGAAGTTATGTTTATTGGAAAAAGCATTGATAACAAACCCCGAAAGCATTAAAATAACATTAAACATTAATGCGATAGGGGGGCGATCACCATGGCCCTAATATTCCACTGGCGCGAAAAGCGGAAGTCCGTTACCCCAACGGGAACGATATCGTTGTATTTATATGGAAACAACTCATCGACGCCAACCCATCCGGTCATCATAAAAACAAACGGTGTCAACCCCGCCATCCCCCGCCCCAACGGCAGAAACCTCCCGGGAACCTCCTACTGCGCGGTCAAAAAATATGATCGAAGCGGGGGGGCATCCTAATCCCAGGAGGTGATGGCTTTCTTTGAACGATGGCTGGACCCGATGCTGCAGCGTGTGATCGAAGGACCGGCTCCGAAGGACTTCGTCGATGGCTCCGAAGGCTCTTCAGAAGACTCCTCACTGGAGATTTTCCGTTTCCTGGACCGCGTCTGCGATACTTTTTCCGGGTTCGACGTTCCCAGCGATGTCCAGCAAATGTTGGATGACGACCCAAGGGATTCGGATGCCAGCGTTCAGGCCGTTACGGACTTGTAGGAAAGCCGACAACCACCTACCTCCATGTGGCGATCCAACCGTCCAGGCTGGGTCGCCTTGTTTTGTTCTCCACTCCTTGGTTCCTCCTACGCTATTCTGGCTCAACCAGATCGGGGGCAAACTACCAGAAGAAGGAGGTTGTCTCAGATGGATATTCCCGCCGCATCCTGGCATCAGGCCATCGCCGTACGCCGGTCGCGCCGTCAATACACCGGTGAGCCCCTTGCTCCGGAAATGGAAAAGAAGCTTCGCGCCTTCGTTGACCGGTGGAACGGCACAGTCGAAGGCGCTCGGATCGTCTTCGTCGCTCGCGATCCGGACAAAGTGTTCAAAGGCGCCATTGGTTCCTACGGCAAGATCAAAGGTGCGCCTGTTTACGCCGCCTTCATCGGTAACATGGCTCACCCCAATGTCCAGGAGAACACGGGCTATCTCGGCGAGGGATTTATCCTGGAGGCGACGGCCATGGGACTGTCCACCTGCTGGGTCGGCGGCTTTTTTGACCCCAAGGCGGTGGCGGAGCAGATCGAACTGCGACCGCAGGAGCGGGTGCTGTCGGTGACCCCTATCGGATACGCGCCGAAGGAGTACAACTTCCTGGAAAAAATGATGGCCGGCATCTCTGCCGGCCATCAGCGAAAAGACGTGAGCCAACTGTGCAAAGAGCCGCTTGGCCCGGACAACCCAGCCTGGGTAAAAGCCGCGCTGGAGGCGGCCCGGCTTGCCCCGTCGGCGGTCAACCGGCAGCCATGGCGGTTCTCCGTGGATAACGACGGCATCACCGTATGGGTCGATGATCTCAAAGACACCTACCACATCGCCAAGCGCCTTGACTGCGGCATCGCCATGCTGCACCTGGAGGCCGGCGCACGCCAGTCCGACGTCAAGGGATCATGGGAATACCTGGAGTCGCCTGGCGTAGCCAAGTTTGTAACTGCTTAACTGTCCATAACGCCGACCGTCCGGAAACTGCGAACGGCATCCCAGGCTTCCTCGGCGCCGACAAGGCTGGTGTCAAAATACAGTTCATAGGCATGTCGACGTTCCTGGTCGATAAAATAGAAACGGCGCTCATAATGAACCGTAAAACGATTTTCCCCTAACACCGTTTTTCTCCTTGTGGTCGTCCAGTGAAACTCCTCCCGCAGACCTTCAGACCATAGCGGTGTTACCGTCTCCGCATCCCTCGGCAGCAGATCGCGGGCCGTCATCCCATCATTGAAATCGAGAAGGCGCAGCCCGCCCAGCGTTGCGTCATTTTTACGGAAGATGACTTCCGTTGGAGCGGGGGACGAGCCTGCGGTTGGTTGTTGATTCTCCTCAATAGCCGCCGCAGCGTCCTCCCTTTGGACCTTTTCGATGGTCCATCCGGCGGGCAGGGACAACTGGTAATCGATCGTCGCGAGGCGCTGCTTCGGGAAGGGTTCCACCACGTTGAAGTCGTCGGCGCGCCAGTGTCCATTCCCGTCCTTGATGAGGGTAACGGAGATAGCGACGGGGTAGATCCCGCCGGGCGCAGAGGTCCGGCTTGTGCCCTTCAGCAGATAGGTCTGGGAGTTGCCATCGGCGGAACCCTTCACATCTGCGACGGACAGGGTGTACAACCAGGGCGAGGATACGTCAAAACCCGCCAGCTTGCCCTTTACCATTTTCCCCTTGTCAGTCAGCCAAAGGTCGAGGGAAAACTGCCACTGCACTTGCGGCCCCGAAGGCGTCTCCAGTTCAGGCCGGGGGAGGGCGCCCGTATCCCGGGTCAACAGCGACGTAACGACCCTGGCCAGCGTTCCTTCCGGCGTGCTGTCGTCGCTGCGATTTTGCAGGTGAATCCAACTTCTGAGGTTGAACCAGGCGCTATCCAGGGAATCGGAAAGCTCATGGACGTCATCACGGGGGAGCATGCGCTCGGGGGAGATGACGGGGCGGACGACCGCAGTTTCCTGGGCTGTAGCAGCCAGCGCGGGTGTTCCTCCGAGCAGGCCGAAGGCGACCGCGACGATGGTTGTTCCTTTGAAAAGCATTCCTCTAACCATGAGCGCTCCCTCTCCTTATCCAAAGATGATTGCATACGAAGCCGTTCGCAGCACAAGTCTTCTATCATTTTGACGAATGAAACGTCTTTTCCGTTCCCAGGCTTCCATTTCATTCTTTTGCTCGGCTTCAACAAACATGATCTGCGGCAAGGCAACCGTTGATCAAGTGGCGAAAAGCTTCCGGAAACGGGGACTTCACGGAATCCCTGCCAGCATCATCGCCCGTCAAATTCTCATTTTAGTTTCGCTATGTAAGCAAAAAGACGTTTTAGCGTATTAATTTTTTGTAAAAAGAAATTGTAAGGTATTTATAATAAATAATCATCTTTTTCGCGGGAAAACAATCGGCTATGATTACGGTAGGGAGTTGAGTTGCTAGAGACTGCACGAACATTTTTGGAGGGAAAAGATGGTAACATTTCGCGAACTGGCTGAAGAAGGTGAATTTCTCAAACAGAGCATGATGTCGCCTCTGCCGGAAAAAGCGGTCATCAGGATCCTGCCGGTTGAGATCTGGGCGAGGAAGTGCATAAAGACCCTCAGACAGCGAATGCCGCAATCGACGACAATTCACTATTTCGCCAGTTTGGCGGCCACCCGCGAACCGAGCATGATCACCTTTGACAAGATGCTTTTCCTCATCGAGGGATTGGCGCTGACAGAGGATTTATTGAGTATTTTCGGCGAACCTTCGGATCCCTCTATTCACGATGTTCCCGGTCTCCCAGAAACAGAAGCCCCGGCCAAATTGACCCTTTGCCACAATTCCTGATCACAACGTTCCGAAGCGAGCAAACCCCTGCGCGGTCTTTGACGACTGCCCAGGGTTTTTTGTTGTCCCTTTGCAGCGATTTTCTCAACCCAGGCGTTGAACAGAGTCTCCTTCACTGAGCAAATCTGTTACAGGTGTTCTCCAGATCCGCTTGTCGAATCCTCCGCGATGATGTATCGTGTAATTACATAAAATGTCGAGGTGTTTTGAATGAAAAAACCTGTGCTCAGCGACTATGGTTTGTCCGAGAGCGAGATCCCTGCCATTGAAAAGAAGTTCAAGGACCGCAAGTGGGTGGAGATGGTGATCACCATTGTCCCCCTTGGCCTGATCTACGCTTTTTTCAACAGCGGCGTCATTCCGAGTGATAAGATGTTGATGATGGTCCCTGTCGGTTTTATCGTCGGCGCCGCCATCGCCGTCGGGGGAAAGTACTTCTACAATAACTGGTATGTAAAAAATAACCCCAAGCTTGTGGCGCTGGCCCGCTACAGAGCCGACTTGAGCGCCTACCAGTCTGAGACAGCGGAGCAATAGTAACCATAAGGGTGCTTGAATAAAAGCTCCCCCTGCGGCGGCAACCTAGGATGGAATCAAGCGGAAAGGATAGATGGCTCGATGATCCGCGTGCAATTCCGTGACGGTCTCGCCGTGCAGGGAGAAACCTATGAAGATGTGGTCCGGGGGATGCTGGAAAAGTCCTTCGAGAAGACGGACGAAAAAGACGTTCTGGAAGAGATGAAAAACTGGGCTGAGGCTCGAACGGGACAGCCCATCAAGTTCCAAGATAGCGAATCCTTCATCGAGGAACTGAAACGGGTGAACCTGATCCGTTCGGTTGAAAAAGAGCATTAAGCCTCCCATTTCAGGCCCATTCGTATCAAGCCCTTTCATGTCGTCCCCAGTTACCCATGAAGTTTCCCTCATCAGTTCTTCCCTCACTATGCTACATTAACGAGCAGCGCAAAAACGTACAATACGCATTTCCCCCCGGACGATATAATCCGATCAGAACGCGCAAGGCATTCCTTGACAGGACAAAGGTCCTTGGGAAAGGCCGAACGTCGATGAATGGATGACGGGGGGATTTTTGTGTCCATCAACGGATCGGGCGAGAAGGAATGGGGCAAACGGATTCACCTCCCCGGTATGGAGCGGTCGGGTGCTTCTTTGCCATGGAACCGCCATCCGGTCTACCCTGGAGTGGAGATGAAGCACCTGATTACCGCCCAAGACACGGAAGGAAAGTGCAGCGCCCACCTGGTCCGGGTGGCGCCCGGATCAGAGATCGTCGAGCACATCCACGCAGGCAAGTGGGAGTTGCACGAGGTCGTTGCCGGGAGCGGGATCTGTTTTATCGGCAACGAGGAAATCGCCTATGAAGCAGGAGTATGCGCGGTAATCCCCGAAGACCTTCCCCACAAGGTTCGGGCCGAAAAAGGGGAACTGATCATCCGGGCCACTTTCTTTCCTGCGCTCTGCTGAGGAGCGCTGAAACAGCGGGAGGGAGGGCTGCTACGCTTGGGTGGTGTGCAAGAGAAGAGGGAGAGCATCCAGCGTAGGCAGGGAAGTCTCTCGGTCACCCGCTTCCCTGGGAAAAATGGGATAGAGTTGATCGAAGCTACTGCCATCCGCCACAGTCTGCCGCGTCATTTTCACAGTGTCTACTGCATCGGTCTCATCCGAGAGGGGGCAAGGCGGTGCTTTTACCGGGGGAGCCACCATGTGTTCGGCGCGGGGCAGTTGTTCATCATTCCCCCCGGAGAAAGCCACACCTGCGAATCCTTCGAATCCCTCCCGTACAGCTACAGCATGTTCTGCATCGACCCTCGCGAATGGGAAGAATCCCTCCAACTGCTGGGTGAAGGGACGGGGCAGCAACTGCTGCGGCAACGTACAGCGGTGATTTCCACGCCGGTTTTTGAAGACAACCGGCTTTTTGTGTTGCTTATGGCACTGGCCGAAACGCTCCGCAAC
This sequence comes from Heliomicrobium undosum, assembly GCF_009877425.1. Classification (NCBI taxonomy): domain Bacteria; kingdom Bacillati; phylum Bacillota; class Clostridia; order Eubacteriales; family Heliobacteriaceae; genus Heliomicrobium; species Heliomicrobium undosum. The sequence goes on from NZ_WXEY01000009.1 coordinate 78,723, forward strand.
GGTCACGACGGTAGTCGGCAACTGGCAGCAGATAGCCTGTACGCCGAAGCAATGGTCCGGTTGCATACCACAGCGAGCCTTGAGCCGGCGCTGGCGCCGACGCCTGTTAGCTCCGGAGGAATAGGGGAACAAGATCGGTCTGCCGTCCAAGCAGTCAAAGAGTATCTGCAGGCCCATGCGGACGATTTTTCCAAAGATGAATCGAGCAACGTATCCGGTGAAGACCTCTCACGGATTACCGGATTGAGCGTCTATTATCTGAACCGCCTCTTTTCGCGGGAAGTGGGTATGCCGCCCCATGCCTACCATACGCAACTCCGGATCCGTCAAGCAAAACAGAAGCTAGCCCAAGGAAAAACGCCGTTGGAGGCGGCCTTGGAAACCGGCTTTTATGATCAGAGCCATTTTCATCGCTGCTTCGTAAAACTAGTCGGCATGACACCGGCCAGATACGCCGCCTCCCGTCGCGGCACCGTTTTATGAATGAAAAGCAGCGATTTAACCCAGCCTGTAGATAGGGGCGCGTTGCTCACACCTCATCATGATTATTGGCGTTCTAATCTTCGACTTCGTCTAAGCCCCTGAACAGGCTGAAAAGGAGCCGCTGAGTATGATACCGGTTGAACTTCGCGGTGTTGTCCGGGGCGTCATCCCCGCTGTTTTAACGCCTTTAAAAGATAATCAATCCATCGACTTCCACCGCCTCGGCGAGTATGTCGATTGGCTGATCAAAAAGGGCGTTCATGGACTCTTCCCCATGGGAACGAATGGGGAGGGGGTGCTATTTTCCACAGACGAACGCAAGGAGGCGGCGGAAACGGTGGTCGGCGCCGCCGGCGCCCGCGTCCCTGTCATCATCCATACAGGCGCGGCCAGCACCGGCGAGACCATCGCCCTGACCCGCCACGCCAAGCGGGTGGGCGCCTCCGCCGCCGCTGTGGTGGCGCCCTTTTTTCTTCCCCATGATGATGCGGCGTTGGAGGCACACTTTGTCGCCGTCGCCGAAGCGGTTCCTGATTTTCCGATCTTTCTCTACAACATCCCTGCCAATGCCGGTAATGACATTAAACCGAAGGTGGCCGCTGCTGTGGCGAGGCGCTGTGCCAATGTGGTCGGCATCAAGGACTCCAGCAAGGATCTCGGTCGCTTGCAAGAGTATATTGCCACCCTCGGCGAGGACTTTACCGTCGTCGTGGGCAGCGACGCGTTGATCTACCCGGCCCTGCTGGTCGGCGCCGCCGGTGTCGTCTCGGCCGTGGCCAACGTCTTTCCGGAAGCGGCCGTGGCCATCTATGAGGCCGTGCGAACAGGCGATTATGAGGAAGGCTTGCGCCGGCAAAATGAACTGAACCGGCTGCGGAAGGCCTTGAAGATCGGACCCTTTATCACCCCATACAAAAAAGCGCTGGAACGGCTCGGTTTTTCCATCGGCGGTCCCCGGGCGCCCTTGCGCGAGATGACTGCTGACGAAGAGCAGGCTATGGAAAAAGCGCTGCAGGCATTAAATCTGTTACCCTAGACACCCGGGTCGAAAGGCAGCCCGGGTGTCCTTTTTTTCGAGATTTTCCCCGAACAATAGTTTCTCAATGGTTTGTCAAATTTTCGTTTGTGCAAAAACCTATTAAGGATTATGATAAATGGGGGGAGCTATCAGACACGCAGGGAGTGTGATCGCATGGATGTCTGTCAATCACGAAAAGACAATCGGACAACCCCGTGCAGGATGACGACCCCCTGGACGCTTGAGGGATACCGAGGGCTGCCGGTGCTCGTGGTGGAAGATAACCCGATCAACATCAAGATGATTCGAACCCAACTGAAACAGTTGGGGATCGACATGATACATACGGCCGCCAACGGAGATGAGGCTGTGCAATTGGTTCGTCAAAACCACTACGGGCTGATCCTGATGGACTGCCAGATGCCGGTGATGGACGGATACAGCGCCACTGCCTTGATCCGGGCCTTTGAAGGACAGGAGACCCATACCCCGATCGTGGCTGTCACAGCCCACGCCCTTCCGGGGGACCGGGAGAAATGCCTCGAAGCGGGGATGGACGATTATATCAGCAAACCGGTCCGGCTGCAGCGATTGCTCGAAGCCTTGCAGTGCTGGCTGTCGCCGCAGCAAAATATCGACGCCGCCGTCGAAGAAAGCAGCGCGGCCCAAGAGCCGCCTGAGGGGGAAACAGCGTCTACTCCACAGCAGGGGTTAACAGCGCCTGAGGCTTTGACTGCTCGCGAACCGGCGCACGCAGCGCCGCCTGTCGATTTTGGCGTCATCCAGGGACTCCTTGGGGTAACCTTGGAGGAGTTGCCGCTCTTTTCTCACCTGTTCGTCCTCTTTTTTACCGAGTCCGGAGAAAAAATGGAGAAGATCCGCCTCGCCCTGGAGGCGAAAGATGTTGGGCAAGTCTGCGCTCTTTCCCATGCGTTGAAGTCGGCCAGCGGCAATGTGGGCGCCCTTGGTTTATCCCGGTTGTGCCGGGAGATGGAGATGCTATCGCGGAGCGGGGCCATGGACGGCCTGGCGCAGTTGTACGAACAGGCGGAAAAAGAGTACGAACGGGTCAAGGAGGCCCTGGAGCAATTTTTGTGACAGTGATTAGGGTAGTTTTTGAGGTAACCTGAATGACGAATGCCAGCGATATTTCGCCGCAGAGACGCTGCGGCTTTTTCTTTGCTCGCCGCTGAGGCTTTTCCGTAGAAAGCGCCTCTGAAACACAAGGGTAATCCGAAATGAGAGGCCGGAAAAGAAGGGAATCGAAAAAAGATGAAGAATCTATACACTTGACGATTTTTAAGAATTAATAGTCAATTGAGATGATCGGTCTATCGGCTTGCATCTACAAGGGACTCCTATCACATCGAAAGTGAACGTGATTACACGCGTCAATAAACCACAATCAATATGCCGCCATCGGAGGGAGTCCATGGAACGATATCCCGAATACCAACTGAGCGAGATCATCAATGTGGCCAAACTCCAGGAGATTCAGGATAAATTCACGGAAGCGACAGGGATCGCCGCCGTCATCGTCGACGGAGAAGGTCGACCGCTGACCAACCCGAGCAAATTCACCAAGTTTTGCATGCTTGTCCGTTCCACCCCGGAAGGTCTAAACCGCTGCATGTGTTCCGATTCCCGGGGCGGAAGAGCGGCTGTCCGGGGGCAAGGCGCCAACGTCTACCGTTGCCATGGCGGTCTGACCGACCTGGCGGCGCCGATTATCGTCAATGACCAGTACATGGGCGCCTTCCTGGCCGGCCAGGTGCGATTAAGTGAACGCGACTATGACGTCTTCGCCGATGTGCAGCGACGCATTGCCGACCTGGGGTATGATCTGGCGACGGTTGACGGGCTCCTCGCGGAAGTGGAGGAGATTCCGGAGAACCGGGTAAAAGCGGCGGCCGACCTGCTCTACATCATGACGAATTACATCGTCGAGATGGGCATGGCCAACATCGTCCAGCGGCGTTTAATGACCGAGATGAAGGAGAAGGCCGATCTGGAGAAGATGCTCCGCGAGGCCGAGATCAAAGCCTTGCAATCTCAGATCAACCCACACTTTTTATTCAACACCCTGAACACCATCGCTCGTCTGGCCCTTCTGGAAGGGGCTTCTCAAACCGAGGAGGTCGTCTACGCCCTATCTGATCTCTTGCGACACAACCTGCGCCATGATCGCCCCATGAGCGTGCTGCGGGAAGAGATCTCCTATATCCAGAGCTATCTCTCCATCCAGGCCGCCCGCTTCGGCGACCGGATCCGTTCCACCGTCAACGTTCCGGAAGACTTGCTCGATATCCAGATCCCTACGATGACCCTGCAGCCCTTGGTGGAAAACGCCATCATTCACGGTTTGGAACAAAAGACGGGCGGAGGCAAGATCGACATCGCCGCCGTCCGGGAAGAGGGGCGCGTCACCGTCACCATCGCCGACACCGGCGTCGGCGTCACGCCAGAGAAGATCGCCCAGATCTTCCGGGGCGAACGCTACACCCCCAGCGGCCATACGACCGGCTTGGGGATTTTAAACGTTCACCTGCGGCTTCAGCACTACTTCGGCCGCGAATGCGGCCTTGACATCACAGGCATCCCCGGCGAGGGAACGACAGTAGAAATCCACCTTCCCTCCCCTGCCAACGAGCCCTTGAATTGACGCCAGAAGGAGAGGGAGCCATGTGCACATTGTTGGTTGTCGATGACGAATCCTTGGAACGCCAGGCCATTCGCCAGATCATCAAGCGGGAAGAACTGCCGATGGAGGTGGTGGGGGAGGCGGCTTCCGGCGACGTTGCCGTCGAATTGGCTGAGACATTGAAACCGGATGTGGTTTTGCTTGACATCCGCATGCCTGGGCTCAACGGGATCGAAGTAATGAAGCGCCTGCGCGGTTTTTTGCCCGACTGCCGGATCATCATCCTCACCGCCTTTGATGAGTTCCAGTACGCCCGGGAAGCCGTCCAGTGGGGCGCTTTTAACTACCTGCTCAAACCGGTCCGTCCTTCTGAACTGGTGCGGGTGCTGGTCACTGCAGCCGAACAGGTACGGGAGGAGAAGCAACAGCGCGCCGAAGCAGAGCGCTTGCGCCAGCAGGCGAAGATGCAGGCCCAACAGGCCGCGCCGCTGCTCCGGCTGAATCTCTTCGCCGAATCGGTGCAGGTCAACCCCTCCGGTGTCCTCGTTTCCATGGAGCGTTCCCTGCTGGAAAAAATCCGCTGCGGCGAACGCCAGGAGGCCCAGACGGGGCTTAAGGCGCTTCTCGATGAAGCCCTGGAACGCTGGGACAGCCTCGAGATGGTAAAGACGTATCTTGTGGAACTGCTCATTCTGCTGTCCCGCTCCGCCATGGAAGGGGGCGCCCAATTAGACCGGCTTTCCCTCTCCGACAGGGAGCGCATCGAGGGCTTGCTCGCCTGCCGATCAAAAGAGGACTGCCGGGCCTGGACGGAGACGACCTTGGAGAGCCTCTTTGACAGCATGGTCGACAACCGCTCCAGCGCCAACCGCCGCTTGATCAACCGCGCCTGCGAGTTCATCAACGCCAACTGCCAGCGCAACCTGTCCTTAGAAGAGGTGGCCCGCTCGGCCCACCTAAGCCCCTACTACTTTAGCCGCATCTTCAAGACGGAAAAAGGCTGCAATTTCGTCGATTTTTTGACGAACGCCAGGATGGAAAAGGCCAAGAAATTGTTGACCGACACCGATTACAACCTGATCCAGATCGCCAGCCAGGTGGGGTATCAGGATTCGAGCTACTTCTGCCGCGTTTTTCGCAAGGAAACGGGCATGACGCCGAACCGTTACCGCAAGGAGATGCGGCGGGGGGGCGGGCCCCAGGCGATGACAAAATAGGCATCCGTAGGCGGTCAAATGTGTAAAGCAATCGTTTACAAAAAGACTAAACGATGGATCAGTGGGATAATATGCTATAATGAGAAGAGGATACTATGCCGATAGGAGAGCATGGCGTCCTCTTTTTTCATGCGTTTAAAAGGAGAAATGCTATGAGTTTATACAGATTCATCGCTTCAGACAATCCCTTGCCCGAAATCGATCAAAGCGGTTTTATCAGGATGAAGGTCAGGGATCTGAAGAAAATGATCCCCGTCCCCAGATCGCCGCTACCCCTGGCATCCTGGGATGAACTTGATGAAAATACCGAGGTCTTATACGCGGAGAGCGAAGAGGATACCGGCGGCTTGCATATTTCTATCTGTGACAACCCGCCTTTCGGCCTGGAGCGCTATATAACGAAAGCATACGTCTACTGGCTTGGTGGGAGATTTCATTCCAAATGCGTAGACCAACTGCATCATTACATACAAACAAACATCCGTGAGGAAGACAGGGTTGAACTCTGGTCCATCTGGTTTGGAGATAATCCGGAAGCAAAACTGTGCAAAACAATCGTGCTTTCGGAATTGACAGTGGCTGATCTCGAATTGCTTCGAAGTCATTGGCACTGTTGCATCATGATAGAGTGAAAGAGGCGCCCCTAAGTGAGGTAACCCAAAAAGGTATCGAAAATAGGCGCACATGTATTCACCGAGTGGAATACATGTGCGTTTTTTGTTGCACTGCGCAAGAAAAGTCCATTAAGTCAGAAAAGTTCTATGATTTGTGTGAAAAGTCCAATCATTCTTTATATCCGTCAAATTCATGCGCTTGTGGGAACAAGATTGTCCACTAGGAGCGCAAGAACCCTCATAGGAAAAGAAGGCCGTAACGCCAATATATTTAGCGTAAATTGAAAATGAGTGCACAAGCGCGAAGACATAAGCGCTGCGAAGACATGAGCAATGAGGCAAGCGATGACCGAAAGCAGAAGGCGGTGCTGAATTTGGAGAAGATTCAGGAAAAACCGAGGATGATTCAGGAATACGTCCCTGGCAAACAGGTGACCTTGGCTCATCTGATCGCCAACCCCAAAAAAGACCTCTGCGAGCGCCTGGGCTTGGAGTCCTGTTCGGCCATCGGCATCCTGACGATCACCCCCAGCGAAGCCGCCATCATCGCCGCCGACGTGGCCACCAAGACAGCTGCCGTCGAGATCGGGTTCCTGGACCGGTTCACCGGATCTCTGGTCATCAGCGGCAACGTTTCCGCCGTGGAAGCCGCCCTTCAGCAGGTGACCAACATGCTCTGCAACCAACTGGCCTTTTCCGCCGCCAAGCTGACCCGCTCCTGATGGTTGCGGCCATGAAGCGCGTCATGCTCATCGGCCCCGTCGGCGCCGGAAAAACAACCCTGATCCAAGCCTTGCAGCGGCTTACCGGTGGAACCGGCGAGGGACCCACCGAGGAAGTCGCCCAGGAAGTCGCCCAGGAAGTCGCTCAGGAACTCGCTGAGGAACCCACTAAGCCCACTGCCGACAAAGCCGCCAAAACCCAGATGATCCTCTACCAAGACGGCATGATCGACACACCGGGCGAGTACATCCAGTCTCCCCGTTTTTACGCGGCATTGCAGGTAACTGCAGCCGACGCCGCCCTGATCCTCCTCGTCCATGATGCCACGAAACGCAGCGTATCCGTTCCACCCGGCTTCGCCGGCATGTTCGCCTGTCCTGTCATCGGCGTGGTCACCAAGATCGACCACCCGGAAGCAGACCGGCAGACGGCGGCGGCCCGCCTCAGACAGGCAGGAATCAGAGAAGCAATGTTCTTTGTTTCCGCCCGCACCGGCGAAGGCCTGGCGGAATTGCATACATTCCTCGCCGAAAGGGGGTGCAACCATGGGTGAAGCATTAGGTTTGGTCGAAACAAAAGGCCTCGTCGGCGCTATCGAAGCGGCTGACGCGATGGTCAAAGCAGCCAACGTCATCCTCGTTGGTTACGAAAAAATCGGCTCCGGTCTCGTTACGGTTATGGTCCGCGGCGATGTGGGCGCCATCAAGGCCGCCACTGACGCCGGCGCCTGCGCCGCCGCCAAGGTCGGCGAAGTCCTGTCGGTCCACGTCATTCCGCGTCCGCATATGGATGTGGAAAAAATTCTTCCGAAATTGAAGTAATCATGAAGAAAACACGGAGGTGTTTTGATCGTGCATGAGCAGTTGATGGACAAGGTCATGGAAGAGATCAAAAAGCGCATGGAAGCGGCTGCCCCGGAAGCGCCCAAAGCGGAAGCTCCGAAAGCCGTCCTGAAAAACCCCGGCATCACCGAATTCGTCGGAACGGCCATCGGTGACACGATCGGTCTGGTCATCGCCAACGTCGATCCGATCCTGCACTCCTACATGAAACTCGATTCCAAGTATCGCTCCATCGGCATCCTGGGCGCCCGGACCGGCGCTGGCCCCCACATCATGGCCGCCGATGAAGCCGTCAAGGCCACCAACACGGAAATCGTCGCCATCGAACTGGCCCGCGACACCAAGGGCGGCGCCGGTCATGGCTGCCTGATCCTCTTCGGCGCCGAGGAAGTCTCTGACGCCCGCCGCGCCATCGAAGTGGCCCTCAAAGAACTGGACCGCACCTTCGGCGACGTCTACGCCAATGACGCCGGCCACCTGGAGATGCAGTACACCGCCCGCGCCAGCTACGCCATCAACAAGGCCTTCGGCGCCCCCCTGGGCAAAGCCTTCGGCCTGATCGTCGGCGCTCCTGCCGCCATCGGCGTCATCATGGCCGATACGGCGGTCAAGACGGCCAACGTGGACATCGTCGGCTACGCCAGCCCTGCTGCCGGCACCAGCCACTCCAACGAAGTCATCCTGCAAATCACCGGCGACTCCGGCGCCGTTCGTCAATCTGTGCTCGCCGCTAAGGAACTCGGGTTGAAGCTCATCGAAGCCATGGCCGGCCCGGCCCCTTCCGTGACGACGCCCTACATCTAAACAATAGGGAGGGATAGCGAGTGAAACGCTCCAAGCGCTTCGAAGCCCTGGCAGCCCGCCCCGTCAACCAGGACGGATTCGTGGTCGAGTGGCCGGAAGTTGGTCTCATCGCCATGGGCAGCCCCAATGACCCCGTACCCAGCATCAAAGTCGTGAATGGGAAAGTCGTCGAACTGGACGGCAAGCGACGGGAAGACTTCGACTTCATCGATCAATTCATCGCCGACTACGCCATCGACGCCACCATCGCCGAAAAAGCCATGGCGATGGACAGCCTGGCTATCGCCAAGATGCTTGTCGACATCAACGTCTCCCGTGACGAGGTTGTCAAAGTGGCTCGCGGCCTCACCCCCGCCAAACTGGTCGATGTCTTCGACAAGATGAACGTCGTCGAAATGATGATGGCCGTCCAGAAGATGCGGGCTCGCAAGATCCCCTCCAACCAGTGCCACGTCACCAACCTCCAAGACAACCCGGTGCAAATCGCCGCCGACGCCGCCGAAGCGGCCCTGCGCGGATTTGATGAAATGGAAACGACCGTCGGCGTTGTCCGCTACGCCCCCTTCAACGCCCTCTCCCTGCAGGTCGGCGGTCAGGTCGGCCGCGGCGGCGTCCTGATCCAGTGCGCCCTGGAAGAAGCGACCGAACTGCTCCTGGGCATGCGCGGCATCACCGCCTACGCCGAAACTATCTCCGTCTACGGCACGGAAAACGTCTTCGTTGACGGCGACGACACCCCCTGGTCCAAAGGCTTCCTGGCCTCCGCCTACGCCTCCCGGGGCCTGAAGATGCGCTTCACCTCCGGCACCGGCTCGGAAGTGCAGATGGGCTACGCCGAAGGCAAGTCCATGCTCTACCTGGAGATCCGCTGCATCCTGGTCACCAAGGGCGCCGGCGTCCAGGGCCTGCAAAACGGCTCCATCTCCTGCATCGGCGTGCCGGGCGCTGTCCCCTCGGGCATCCGCGCCGTCCTCGCCGAGAACCTCTGCACCACCATGCTCGACCTGGAAGTCGCCTCCGGCAACGACCAGACCTTCTCCCACTCCGACATGCGCCGGACCGCTCGCCTGCTGATGCAGATGCTTCCGGGCACCGACTTCATCACCTCCGGCTACAGCGCCACGCCGAACTATGACAACATGTTCGCCGGCTCCAACGTGGACGCTGAAGACTTCGATGATTTCAACATCATCCAGCGCGACCTGAAGGTCGACGGCGGCCTGCGCCCCGTTTCGGAAGCGGAAGTCATCGCCGTCCGGAACAAAGCGGCCAAAGCCCTCCAGGTGGTCTTCCGCGAACTGGGCTTCCCGGCCATCACCGACGAGGAAGTGGAAGCGGCCACCTACGCTCATGGCAGCAAGGACATGCCGCCCCGGAACGTCGTCGAGGACCTGAAAGCTGCCGAAGAGATGATGAACCGCGGTATCACCGGCATCGACATCGTCAAAGCCCTGGCCAAGAACGGCTTTGCCGACATCGCCCAGAACGTCCTGAACATGCTCAAGCAGCGCATCTCCGGCGACTACCTGCACACCTCGTCCATCCTGGACAAGGACTTCAACGTCGTCAGCGCCGTCAACTGCTGCAACGACTATGCCGGCCCCGGAACGGGCTATCGCATGAGCAAGGAACGCTGGGACGAGATTCAGAACATCAGCCAGGCCATCAAGCCGTCCGACTTTGACGTTTGATCGGGAGAGAGGTGGAACAAGGATGCAACTGAACGAGCAAGTGCTCCGTGAGATCGTACTGCAAGTCCTGCAAGGCATGGAAGCGCCGGCCGCCGCGCCCGCCAAGACGGTCGTCACCGGACGTCCCATGACCATCAGCGAAAAAGGCGAAGCCCGTCCGGGCGCGAAGAGCGACGAAGTCGTCGTCGCCCTGGCCCCGGCTTTTGCGAAATATCAGAACAAGACCATCGTCAACATCCCCCACAGCGATGTCCTCCGCGAAATCATCGCCGGCATCGAAGAAGAAGGGATGCGCGCCCGGGTCATCCGCGTGACCCGCTCCTCTGACGTGGCCTTCGTCGCCCATGACGGCACCAAGATCAGCGGCTCCGGCATCGCCATCGGGATCCAGTCCCGGGGCACCACGGTCATTCACCAGAAAGACCTGCCGCCCCTCAGCAACCTGGAGCTGTTCCCCCAATCGCCCTTGCTCGACCTGCCGGCCTACCGGGCCATCGGCCGCAACGCCGCCAAGTACGCCAAAGGCGAGTCCCCGACGCCGGTTCCCACGAAAAACGACCAGATGGCCCGGCCCAAGTTCCAGGCCAAAGCGGCCGTGCTGCACATCAAGGAAACGGAACACGTCGTTCCCGGCGCCAAGCCGGTTGAACTTCAAGTACAGTTCTAGAAGGTGGTGACGGGAATGAATGAAAAAATGCTCGAAGAACTGGTCCGCCAGGTGCTCGCATCGGTGACCCAGGCGCCCGCCGCGTCTGCCGCTCCGGCTCCCGCCCAAGCTTGCGCCAAGCTGGATCCTAAAGCCGACTACCCCCTGGCCACGAAGCGGCCGGAACTGCTGAAATCGCCCACCGGCAAAAAACTCGGCGACATCACCCTGGACAACGTCCTAAGCGGCGCCGTGACTGCCGATGATGTGCGGATTACCCCGGAAACCCTGCGGATGCAAGCGGAAATCGCCGACGGCGTCGGCCGCGTCCAGTTTGCCGCCAACCTGCGCCGGGCTGCCGAACTGACGGCCATCCCTGACGCGCGCATCCTCGAGATCTACAACGCCCTGCGCCCGTACCGCTCCACGAAAGCAGAGCTGTTGGCCATCGCTGACGAACTGGACAACAAGTTCGCCGCCAAAATCAATGCCGCTTTTGTGCGGGAAGCCGCCGATGTGTATGAGCGCCGGAACCGCCTGAAAGCGGAGTAGGGAAGTGAACGCTCATGGCCATTGTGGCGGGCGTCGATATCGGCAACTCCACCACGGAGGTATGCATCGCCCGGGTCAGTGATTCGGGAGAGATGCAGTTTCTGAGCAGCGGCATCATCAAAACGACCGGCATCAAGGGAACGACTGCCAATATCCCCGGGATCCGCATGGCCCTCGCCGACGCCCTCAAAAGCGCCGGCGTGGACATGCACGATCTGAAGCAGATCCGCTTTAACGAAGCCACCCCTGTCATCGGCGACCTGGCCATGGAGACGATCACCGAAACGATCATCACCGAGTCGACCATGATCGGTCACAACCCGGGCACACCGGGCGGACTCGGCCTCGGCGTCGGCAAGACGGTGGCTTTTGGCGAACTGGACCAGGTCCTCTCCGGGGAAAAGGTGATCGTCGTCATCCCGGCCGGCATCGACTTTGCCGATGCCGCCCAGTCCCTCAATTGGGCTTTTGACCGGGGTGTTTTGATCGAAGGGGCCATCGCCTGCCAGGACGATGCGGTATTGATCGCCAACCGGCTCGAAAAGACGATCCCCATCGTCGACGAAGTCACCCTCATCGACAAAGTGCCCCTGGGCATGCTGGCCGCTGTGGAAGTGACCGAGCCGGGGAACACGATCCAGACCCTGTCGAACCCCTACGGCATCGCCACCGTCTTCCACCTAACGCCGGAAGAGACCAAAATGGTCGTGCCCATCGCCCGGGCGCTGATCGGCAACCGCTCCGCCGTCGTCGTCCGGACACCCCAGGGCGATGTGAAAGCCCGCACCATCCCCGCCGGCGCGATCACCATCTTCGGCCAGCGCCACCGCGAAGAGATCGACGTCGACGCAGGATCGACCAAGATCATGCAGGCCGTCGAACGGGTCCAGCCGGTCGTGGATGTGAAAGGGGAGCCGGGCACCAACGCCGGCGGCATGCTGGAGCGGGTCCGCCAGGTCATGAGCGACCTGACGGGCCAGCCCCTCAACCAGATGAACATCCAGGACCTGCTCAGCGTCGATACCTTCATCCCCCAAGAGGTGCGCGGCGGCCTGGCCGGCGAGTTCGCCCTCGAAAACGCCGTCGCCCTGGCGGCGATGGTCAAGACGAGCCGCCTGCCGATGCAGCAGATCGCCGATCAACTGACGGCCCAGCTAGGCATCCCCGTCGTCATCGCCGGCGTGGAAGCCAACATGGCCGTCCTCGGGGCCTTGACGACACCGGGCACGGACAAGCCCCTGGCCATCTTGGACATGGGCGGCGGTTCGACCGACGCGGCCATCGCCACCCGAGACGGCAAGACCCACTCGATCCACCTGGCGGGCGCCGGAGACATGGTCACCATGCTGATCAACTCGGAACTGGGTCTGAACGACATCGACCTGGCCGAGGACATCAAGAAGCACTCCCTGGCCAAGGTAGAAAGCCTCTACCATGTCCGCCTGGAAGACGGCACGGTGCGTTTTTATGAAGAACACCTGCCGCCCCAGGTCTTCGCCCGGGTCGTCATCTTGAAGGAAAGCGGCATGGTCCCCATCCCGACGACCCACTCGCTGGAGAAGATCCGCCATGTGCGCCGGGAAGCCAAGAAGAAGGTCTTCGTCACCAACGCCTTGCGCGCCCTGGCCCGGGTGGCCCCCACCGGCAACGTCCGTCACATCGAGTTCGTCGTCATGGTGGGCGGTTCGGCCCTCGACTTCGAGGTCGCCGACATGGTGGCCGACGCCTTGGCCGAATACGGCATCGTCTGCGGCCGCGGCAACATCCGCGGGACCGAAGGTCCCCGCAACGCTGTCGCCACCGGCCTGGTGCTCACCTACACCGGCGACGGGAGGTGAGCAGGCGATGTCCAATGAACGGGCGCCGGCAAGACCGTCTGTCATCATCTTCTACGCACCCCACGACGGTTGCCAGCGCAAGCTGCGGGAGTTGAACGCCGGACTCGAAGAGGAAGGCATCCCCGCCGCATCCCGGACCGTGGAGACGGGTGATCTGAGCCAGATCGCCCACCAGGCTGCCCATGCGTCCCAACTGGGCGTCGGCATCAGTGTCATCGGCGGCCTGGGGATGTGCATCCACCACCGCCGCCTGCCGGAAAACCGTCCCTTGTTCCTGCTCGATGAGACGGGAAGGCCGGCCGACTGGCGCCGTTTTGGCTACAACGCGGCGCGGCTGGTCAAGGGGACGGCCTTCAAGCTGGAATCGGATCCCGAACTGGCGATCCGAAGCGGGAAGGGCGACAAAGCGGCGGGAGCGGCGGGAGCGACAGGTCGAGCGGAATCAAGTCTCAGTAATATAGCAGATTCAACCATTGGAGCCGCCCAATCGGGCGTTGAAGAACCGCTCGATCAAGTGATCGCCCGGATCGTCGCCAAGATCCTGGCGGAGCAAGGCCCGATGCAAGGCAAGGCATCGAATCAAGGCGAGGCGAAGGGGGTGAACCCGTGGTCCAAAATGCCCTGGGGTTGATTGAAGCCGTCGGCATGGCCGCAGCCGTTGAGGCTGCCGATGCTGCCGTCAAAGCGGCGAACATTGAATTGCTCGGTTACGAACTGACCAAAGGCGGCGGCATGGTCCTGATCAAGCTGGTCGGCGACGTGGGCGCCGTCAAGGCAGCCGTCGCGGCCGGCGCAGAAGCGGCCCGCAAAGTCAACAAGGTCGCCGCGACCCATGTCATCGCCCGCCCGCACAGTGAAATCAAGGGCGTCATCTTCAACCGGGAAACAGTCACCACGAAGGCGTCCGGATCGAAGGTTGTTTCCGAAACCCCGCCTGCGTCGGACGCTTCGACGGGAAGCGAACCGGATGCCGAACCTGAGCCTGCGCCAGCATCTGCGCCCGAAGCGATCGCCGAACCGGCGAGCGAGCCTGTGCTCGAACCGGAGAGCGAACCAGTGATCGAAGCGGCGCCAGAGCCGGAGACAGAACCTGCGTCTGAATCGGTATCCGAACCTGTTTTGGAACCGGTATCAGAACTTGTGACAGAACCGGCCTCTCCATACACCTGCAACCTCTGCGGCGATCCCCGCTGTCCCCGGAAAAAAGGGGAGCCCCGCAGCACCTGCATGCACCACAAAGCCTAAGGAGGTATGACCGATGCGAGGAGAAGCTCTGGGCATGGTGGAAACCAAAGGTCTCGTCGGCGCCGTAGAAGCTGCCGACGCCATGGTGAAAGCGGCCAACGTGAATTTGATCGGTTATGAAAAAATCGGTTCCGGCCTGGTCACCGTCTTCGTCCGCGGCGACGTCGGCGCTGTCAAAGCGGCTGTCGACTCCGGCGCCGTTGCAGCCCAAAAAGTCGGCGAACTGGTCGCCGTCCATGTCATTCCCCGCCCCCATATGGACGTGGAAAAAATCATTCCCAAATTCGAGGCCTGATCCTTGTGTCTTCGGACGCAGGGCAGAAGTAGGTGAAACCGTTGGACTCCAAACTGATGGAACAGATCATCACCCAAGTGGTCATCGCCCTGCAGGAGCGCTTCCCCGATGGGGAAGCGCCTCCGAAGGGGATCCCCGTCGGCATCTCTAACCGCCATATCCACCTCTCCACGACGGACGCGGCCATCCTTTTCGGGGAAGGTCACGCCTTGACGAAGATGAAGGACCTCAAACAGGAAGGCGAGTACGCCGCCGAAGAGACGGTCACCCTCATCGGTCCGAAAGGCGTCCTGCGCGGCGTCCGCGTCCTCGGTCCCTTGCGGGGCAAAACCCAGGTGGAAATCTCCTGCACCGACGGCTTCACCCTCGGCATCAACGCCCCGGTCCGCGATTCCGGCCAGACCCAGGGAGCGCCGGGGATTTCCATCGCCGGTCCCTGCGGCGCCCTCATGCTGAGAGAAGGCGTCATCTGCGCGGCCCGGCATATTCATATGAGCCCCGCTGAGGCGGAAGCCCTCCGCCTCCATGACCAGGACCGCATCAACATCGAGAGCTTCGGACCGCGCGGCGTCATCTTCAAAAACGTGCTGATCCGGGTCCACCCCAAGTTCCGCTTGGAGATGCACCTGGATGTCGATGAGGCCAACGCCGCCGGCCTGAAAAACAACGACCCCGTTTACCTCTACCGGCCGGAGTGAAAGGAGGCGGGCGTTGATGGATGAAGAACTGATCCGCCGCGTGATGGAAGAAGTGATGCGGCGCATCCGCCAGGCCTCGGACGAAACAACCGCTGATAGCGCTCCCGCAACACCCCGGTCCTCTGTGATGGCCATCTTCACCGGCGGCACCATCGGCAGAGAGGAGGGGCTCGCGGCCCTTAAAGAGTTGCAGGAAGACGCCTGCCACCTGACGGTCGTCCTCTCTAGGGCTGCCGAAACGATTATCGGCGCCGAACGGGTGCGCCAGCACCTGGGCGAAGACGTGACGATCGTGACGCCCGACTCTCCTTATCCCGGCAAGGCGCTCCGGCAAGCGGACCTGGTCATCGTGCCTGTGCTGACACAGAACACCATGGCCAAGCTGGCCCACACCCTGTCTGATACGTTGCCTACAACGCTGATCATGCAGGCGCTCATGCTGGGCAAGCCGGTCATCGCCGCCGAAAACGCCGCTGACCCTCGGGACAGTTGGCGAGCGGGCCTGGAGATGGATAAAGCCCCCATCGTCCTGGTGCGGGCCTTTCAGGAGAATCTGCGCAAGGTGCGCGACTTCGGCGTCAACCTGACCGATGTGCGCAACCTGGGCCGGGAAGCCCGGCGGGCGCTGGAACGTTCACACGCCGGCGGCAGGGAAGCGGCAGCGCCGCAAGCCGCTGCGCCGGCGAAAAAGAACCTCGTCGACGCCGAAAAAATCAAAGCCGTCGCTCTATCGGGCGGGCGGGTCTACACCGTCGCCCCGGGAGATCTGATCACCCCTCTGGCTCGCGACACAGCCCGGGATTACGGCGTAGAAATTATCCGGGCGAACACCTAAAAAAACCGGTGAGCCCGAGGAGGGGAGCGATCTTCCATGTGGATCGGAACGGTTGTGGGAAACGTCGTCTCCACCAGCAAGGATGAGAGCCTCGTCGGCAGCAAGCTGCTGATCGTCAAGCCCATGTCCAACAGTTCAGCCAACAAGATCGGTTTGATCGTGGCCGTTGACACGGTGGGCGCCGGAAGCGGCGAACGGGTGCTGGTCCTGCAAGGGACATCGGCCCGGCTGATTTTAAACAATAAAAACAGCGCCGTCGACGCCGCCATCGTCGGGATCATCGACAGCATCGAACTCGACGAACGGCTGCTCAACGACGCCGATTGACCGGCTCCGCGAACGGCCGGCCCGATTCGCCCGCCACGGCGGGCTAATCGGGCCGGGAGCACCCACACGGCGAAACACCGTCGAACAAGCCGGCAAGGGGTAATTTGCGATGAAAGTCTACACCAAAACAGGCGACCGGGGCGTCACCAGCCTCTTCAGCGGCCAGCGCGTTCCCAAAGACCACGCCCGTGTCGAGGTCTACGGGACCCTCGATGAAGCGAGCGCCGCCCTGGGCTTAGCCAAATCGCTCACCAAAAATGAGCAGGTCCTGTCGATCATCCACCGCCTCCAGGCGGAACTCTTCGATGTCAACGCCGACCTGGCGACCGAACTTGGGGAGGAAGGGTCAAACCGCCGGTTGAGCTACCGCCTCACCGACGACCATGCCCGCGCGCTGGAACAGGTGATCGACCGCCTGGAAGCCGCCCGGATCCCCCAAAAGGGATTTGTCATCCCTGGCGCCTCTTCCGCCGGCGCGGCCATTGACCTGGCGCGGACCATCGTCCGCCGGGCCGAACGGGCTGCGGTGAAGCTGTCCAAGTTCGCCGACGTCCACCCGCCCGTCATGGTCTACCTGAACCGCCTGTCGGACCTGCTCTTCGTGCTGGCCCGCTTTGTGGATCAGGAAGAGATGGTTGACCAAGTGACCGCCACGGTGAAGCGCATTTTGTCCGAGCAATCGGCGGCTGAGCTTTCTCCCGAAGAGCGGTCGTTTTTTGAGCAGCGGGCTCTTGAGCCGGCAAATGCTGAACCGTTGACCCCTGAGCAGCCCGCTTCCAAACAGGCGGCTGCCGACCCCCTAACCGTGACAAAAAAGGCGGCTGCCTCGACGCTGCTCGGTCGCGCCAAAGCGATGATCGAAGCCGCAGAAGCAAAAGCAGCCGAAATCGGTGTACCCATGGTGATCACCGTCGTCGATGACGGAGGAAACCTGGTGGCCCAGCACCGGATGGATGGGGCCCTGCTGGCCAGTATCGCCATCTCCCGGGACAAGGCTTACACAGCGGTGGCCTTGAAGATGTCGACCGAAGCGGCGGCGGCCTTGGCCCAGCCCTACCGGGCGCTCTACGGGCTGAACACCGTCGACGGCGGCCGGCTGGTCGTCTTCGGCGGCGGCATCCCCATCGCTGACGACGGCGTCATCATCGGCGCCATCGGGGTGAGCGGCGGTTCTGTCGAACAGGACATCGCCGTCGCGCAAGCCGGATTGGACGCCTGAGTACGCCGTGAAACAGGGAGTGAATGACCAATGAGCATCAACCAAGAGATCGTCGGCAAGATCGTCGCTGAGGTGCTGGCCAACCTGCAAGGGAAGGAAGCCAAAGCCGCGGCGCCCCAGATCCCCGGCGTCTTTGCCACCGTCGATGAATGCGTCAACGCGGCTCGTCGCGCCTACCTGCAACTGCAAACCCTATCCGTCGCCAAACGGGAAGAACTGATCGCGGCGATGCGGAAAGTCGCCTTGGCCCACGCCGAGGAACTCTCCCGTCTGGCCGTCCAGGAGACCGGCATGGGACGAGTCAGCGACAAGATCCTGAAAAACCAGTTGGTCGCCAACAAAACCCCCGGCACGGAAGACCTGACCACCACCGCCTGGACCGGTGATGACGGCTTGACGTTAGTGGAGATGGGCGCATACGGCGTCATCGGCGCAATCACGCCGACCACCAACCCTTCGGAGACGATCATCTGCAACGGCATCGGCATGATTGCCGCCGGCAACGCCGTCCTCTTCAGCCCCCACCCGACGGCGAAGAAGACCTCCTACCGGACCTTGGAGATCCTCAACAACGCCATCATCGAGGCCGGCGGCCCCGGCAACCTCCTGACCATGGTGGCCGAACCGTCCATTGAGGCGGCCAATCAGATGATGAAACACCCCGGCATCAGCCTGCTCGTCGCCACCGGCGGACCGGGCGTCGTCCAAGCCGTCCTCTCCTCCGGCAAAAAAGCCATCGGCGCCGGCGCCGGCAACCCGCCGGCCATCGTCGACGAGACGGCTGACATCCCCAAGGCCGCCCGTGACATCATCGCCGGCTGCTCCTTTGACAACAACCTGCCCTGCATCGCCGAAAAAGAGGTCATCGTCGTCGGCTCGGTCGCCGATGAGTTGATCGCCCACATGCGTCGCAACGGGGCCTACCTGATCAAAGGCTCGGAGATCGACGCCCTGCTCAAAGTGGTCATGACGGAGAAGGAAGAGCTGATCGCTCCCGGCTGCACCGTCAAACCGAAGAAGAGCTACGGCATCAACAAGTCCTGGGTCGGTAAGGACGCCCAACTCATCCTGAAGGCCATCGGCATCGACGTGCCCGACAGCATCCGCGCCGTCATCTGCGAGGTGGAAGAGGACCATCCCTTCGTCATCGAAGAGTTGATGATGCCCATCCTGCCCATCGTCCAGGTGAAAAACATCGACGCCGCCATCGAACTGGCCGTCAAGGTCGAACATGGCAATCGTCACACGGCCATCATGCACTCGAAAAACGTGGACAACCTGACCCGTCTCGCCCGGGCCATCCAGACGACCATCTTCGTCAAAAACGGCCCCTCTTACGCCGGGATTGGCGTCGGCGGCGAAGGCCACACCACCTTCACCATCGCCGGTCCGACCGGGGAAGGACTCACCTCCGCCCGGACCTTCACCCGCCAACGCCGCTGCGTCCTTGTGGAAGGCTTCAAGATCGTGTAATTTGGCGTGATTGCCGAGCAAGGCGAAATCGCATTGCCAGTCAAGAACGCGTGATTAGGATTGATGGGGCGGGGAAACCCGCCCTCTAAAAAGCGGGTGATAGAAACCGATGATCGAAAAAATCGTCAACGCCGTGAAGGCCGCTGGTGTGGTGGGGGCCGGTGGGGCTGGTTTTCCTACGCATGTGAAAATAAACGCGAAAGCGGATTTTATCATCGCCAACGGCGCTGAATGTGAACCGCTGCTGCGCGCCCACCAGCAGATCATGGCTGTCGAGAGCGACAAGGTCGTCCTCGGGATGATCGCCGTCATGCTGGCCACCGGGGCGACGAAGAGTTACATCGCCCTCAAAAAGAAGTACACCGCCGCCGCCGAGGCCCTGGAAAAATCCATCGCCACCCATGCGCCGGGGCGGATCGAACTCTTCTTCATGCCTGATTTTTACCCGGCCGGCGACGAGCAGGTCATGGTCTATGAGGTGACCGGGCGGATCGTGCCCGAAGGCGGCATCCCCTTGCAGGTGGGCGTCGTCGTCATCAACGTGGAGACACTGCTCAACGTCACTCGGGCCATGGATGGCATTCCCGTCACCGAAAAGTACGTCACCGTCTCCGGCGCCGTGCATAAGCCAGTGACCCTGAAAGTCCCCGTCGGCGTCTCCGTGAGCCGCCTGGTGGAAGCCGCTGGCGGCGCGAAGATCGACGACTACGCCCTGATCGACGGCGGCCCCATGATGGGACGCCTGATCGAAAAGGACGCCCCGGTCACCAAGACGACCGGCGGCATCCTCGTCCTGCCGAAGGACCACCCGCTGATCGTCAGCCGCCAGTTGCCCTGGCAAGCGGCGCTCAACCGAGCCAAATCGGTCTGCTGCGCCTGCCGCGCCTGCACGGACAGTTGCCCTCGCCACCTGCTCGGTCACGGCCTGGAGCCGCACCGGATTATGCAGGCTGTCGGCAACGGCCTCTCCGGTAGCGCCTCGACCATGCTGACGAGCGCCTTTCTCTGTTCCGAATGCGGGGCTTGTGACAGCTTCGGCTGCACCATGGGGCTGTCGCCGCGCCGCGTCAACGCCGAACTGAAGCGGCAGATGAGCGCCGCCGGCATCAAAAACCCCCATCACAACAAGCCGCTCCGCGCAGGCTCGCACCGTAGCAACCGGCGCATCCCCATCAAACGCCTCGTCTCCCGGCTGGGTCTGTACGAGTATGACGTCCCCGCGCCGCTGGTCGATGAGCTCCTGGCCGCGGACGAAGTGCGCTTGACCTTGCGGCAGCACATCGGCGCGCCGGCTGTCCTCGCGGTGAGCGTCGGTGACAAGGTCACGGTCGGGCAATTGGTGGCCGCCATCCCGGAAGGAGCGGCGGTCAGCGCCAACATCCATGCCAGCATCGACGGCGTCGTCGTCTCGACGGAAAACGGCGTCACAATCCGGGCGGAAGCCTGAGAGGGGAGGGGAAGCAATGAAAAACGCCATCGGCATGTTGGAGATTGAAAATGTGACCCAGGGCATCCTCGTCGCCGACACCATGCTCAAGTCCGGCAACGTGGAACTGCTCCTGGCCCAGCCCCTCTGCCCGGGCAAGTACGTCATTCTCGTTAGCGGCGACGTCGGGGCCGTCCAGAGCGCCGTCCGCAGCGGCCAGGTGATCGGGAAGGACCATGTAGTCAACGACTTCGTCCTGCCCAACGTCCATCCGACCGTCTTCCCGGCGTTGACTGGTTGCACCGAAGTCAAGCAGATCCGGGCGCTCGGCGTGATTGAGACCTACTCGGTCGCCTCAGCCGTCGTCGCTGCCGACCAGGCCGTGAAGGCCGCCGCCGTCGAACTGATCGAGATCCGCCTGGCCCGCGGCCTCGGCGGCAAAGCCGTCGTCTCGCTCACCGGCGACGTAGGCGCTGTCACCGCCGCCATCAAGGCCGGCAGCCACATCATCGCCGACAGCGGATTCCTGGTCGATCAGATCGTTATCCCGGCGCCGCACAAGGGGTTGCAGACGAGCATTTTCTAGGAGAGTATTTTCCGAGACTAGCATTTTCTTAAGCAGAACGGTATCGGCTTATGATACGGGCCGGCTACTTCTATAGCGATAAGGTTTCGAAGTAGCCGGTCGAGTTTACCTCGTTTCTACCCTATTTTCTACTCTGTTTCACGCTAAGTCGTCTTAAGTAAGCGTAAAAGAGCAAGAAACCAGTCCCATTGAAAAGAGCGATTATTTGAATACACAGATAATTGCAATAGTCGAAAAAATGAACAATTCAGAAGAGAGGATGTTTACCAATGAATTATTTGTTCGGCGAGTTTTTCGGCACCGTTGTGCTGCTCATCTTCGGCGCTGGCGTCGTGGCGAACGTGTTGTTGAAAGGTTCTAAGGCGGAGGGATCCGGTTGGCTGGTTATCACCGCAGGCTGGGCCTTTGCTGTCATCATGGGCATCGCTTCTTCTGTCGCTACCGGCGGACAGGGAGACCTGAACCCGGCTGTGACGCTGGCCAAAACGCTGATCGGCGTCTACACCTTCTCTGAAGCCGTAGCAATCATGGGTGTGCAGGTCGCTGGCGCTATCGTCGGTTCCGCTGTCGTCTGGCTGGCCTTCCTGCCCCACTGGGAACTGACCGAGGACAAGGGCGCCAAGCTGGGCATCTTCTGCACCGCTCCCGCCGTTCGCAACACCCCGGCCAACCTGCTCTGTGAGATCATCGCCACCATCATGCTCATCGTCCCTGTCTTCGCCCTGACCTCCAAAGCCGTCGCCGTTCCCGCCGGCATGGTTCCCTACATGGTTGGCATCCTGATCTGGGGCATCGGCCTGAGCCTCGGCGGCCCCACTGGCTACGCCATCAACCCTGCCCGTGATCTGGGACCCCGCATTGCCCACGCTATCCTGCCTATTGCTGGCAAGGGCGGTTCTGATTGGGGCTATGCTTGGATTCCTGTTGTAGGTCCCTTCATCGGTGGGGTTTGTGCCTATTACATCGCGCTTGCTGCTGGGATTCTCAAATAGAAGCAAGGTAAAAAAGTACCACTAACTTTGCGAGGAGATTAACGTTATCTCTTTATGTAATCTGGCGCCGTTTTGTTTACGGCGCCAGATTCGTGTTGGTTGCCTTTTTTAACAAATGATTATAGGGGTAACAGAGAAAATAATGAATGGGATTAATTGGAAGAAATGTTGAAAATGATGAGTTTTGCGCTTTGTCTTATTATGCTAGTTTTGATTTTGTTCAAATTACTAACGCGCTTGGTTCGGGATTAGGAGGCCGCAGGTTCGAATCCTGTTGACCCGAGCATTTGATTTTATTGGCTTTTTTCCGATGTGCGTCCCGTGGTTTTCCTGTGTATCGAGGCCCTATACCACAAGCTGTACCACGTCGATGATGATATTGGCTTATCGTTGCGATCCGGCATTTAATTCTAATTGAAGGGGCCAAGACGATCACCTGTCCCAGCCCGTCATCTCTCTCTGAATCGAATATCGCTGGTTTCCCCGGGTGTTCTTTAGCACAGGTCAATCCGGGGTTGTCGTTAAATCCTTCTCTAGTCTATGCGGGCTGAGAAAGTTTTTTCTTTTCTTCCCGTTCCGCCAGCAAACTTTTCACCTTGTTAAACAGGGTTTGCAGGTCTTCCGTTGAAACCGCGTCCGACAGGTATACATCTGACGTTGTTCGAAGTTCACTATCCCGTCGTAACGGACTTTGAACGTGCTTTAGGCTTGACCCATTGCATAACATCGCAGATCTGACTAAGTAATGAAGCGAATGCAGTTTCACCTTTGGAAGCCCCAGGTCTATCGGATACCGTTTGAGCTTTCGGGTAAAGGATCGGGGGCAGAGGGGTTCTCCGGTTTTCTAGCATGAAATCAGATCATGGAACGCATATGCTACTGTTTCTTGGACAGCTTTACGCCTAACGCCGGGTTAATTTTGATCCGACCATCCACCACAGCCTGCCCTAATGCCAGCCGCAGACGTTGTGAATTTGCCGGATAGTTTTGTGGCTTAGCCCTTTTTGACGTTGGGGTCTTTCAGGGATCGCACCCGTCCATAATCTTGCTTCTCCGCAATCAGCTTCTGGATGTCGGTCATCACTAATCGTTGCAGTTTCATATGCCCCAAAGAGGGATGATATGAACGCGGGCCATGATTTCATACTGGGTGCTAATGCTTCGGTTTTACCTGTTACGTTGAATCGCTTTTTTTCTCCGCTCTTCGGGTTGATCGGCCAAAGGGGGGACACCCAAAGGCCGTTATCGGAACGCTGGAATGGCTTGCTGTCCTTCTCTATTCTGCCATGTTGGGTTTCTCCATATAGCTGCTTCTATTCAAATTACTCTTTGAAATATTTTTCGGAATTTTATGGTCCCGTTCGACCCCCATTCTAATTCTTGATTTATTTGTATCATTACACCACCATCAGCCCGTTATGGGGTACCTCGATTTATCCCTTTGGAAATAGTCTGTAAATATTAATAATCGAAGTATACATCGGTTACTCCTAGATGTAGAGCCAACAAAACCAATCCCTTGCTAAGACTCATGATTTAGATTAAAATGGAATGCAAGGAACTATATTCTTGAGAAATCTATTCAATTTAAGGGGTAAAAGAACATGGCTTCAGAGAATTCGTTTGATGGTTTTGTTAAAAGGCTAGGCTTTGAAAAATTTCCTTTTTCTCAATTTTCTACGGAAAATGAACTTCATATTAGAGATAAGCTATTTTACAGTCCGTCAGATTACTCCCAAATATTAGAAGCTTTTTCTTCTGGGCAATCTATGTTTGTTTTAGGTAATAGAGGCTCTGGAAAAACTGCAATGTTATACGATTTTGAGAGCAAGGTGGAAAAATCCACTTGTTTAATTGCTTGGTTAGATGATTTCACCATTTTAAACAGTCCGTTTACTTCTTGTGATTTCTACAATATGTTAATTCAGAAGATTACCGACAAAGTTTTTGAACAATTAGTTAACCAAAGGGATAGAATTGATAATATAAAACCAGAACAAAAAATGCTACTTGTATATCTTCTGAAACATTTTTTACCGGTCGTCTCCAAACCTCATCTTACCGAGCAAATTGAAAAAGTTCGATATCCTTGGTTAGTTTACATGTCTGTTAAGGTATATAATTTTATTCGTGATGCTCTCAACTATGGTGTATCCGTTGCAATGCAAGTAACTTCTGATATTATACGCCAACATTTTATGTCTCTCCCGCCTATACCAAAGGAATTAATGTTGAAAAAGTATTTTCCGGAAATCCCTTATGAAGCCGATAAGGAATTTGAACCACAAAAGGTTACTTATAGTTTTTTAGAAAGATGCTTGGAATTAGTTCAGAATTTAGGGTTTAAGCAATTTGTCCTAATAATTGATAAAATCGATGAGGATTCTCGTTTCAGTAATGATGCAGACCTTATAGCCGATTTTATTGAACCGGTTTTAACCGATAACAAATTACTTCTAAACCCTAAAATTCAACTGTTGATTTCCATATGGAACATCCCTTTTAGTATACTTATAGACAAAGTTCGTTCTCAAAAACATTTTTCTGCTACGCTTAACTGGGAAACAAGTGATCTAAAAGAAGCTTTGAATAAAAGAATTAGAGTTTTTTCAAATGAAAAAGTTCAAAAATTTGAATTGCTATTTTCTGACGACGTACTCTCCAATCACTTTAACGATATTTTTTATCTGGCTAACGGGAATCCCCGAGATCTTTGGCATATTTTCAAACATCTTTTCTATGCACAACATAAAATAGATCCTCTTTCAACATCGATCAGTAGTGGTGCAGTCAAAGAAGGCTTGAAGAATTTCGTTGAGAGCTTCAACTACTTTGAGTATTATCCTAGGAAAGCAAATGCCGCACCTCAAAGTTTAAATATTTACTCGTATATCCAACATTTGTTGAGATTGGGTAAAAAAGAATTTACTCGTAACGCTTTTAAAGAAGCTACAGGTGTAAGTGGAGGTTCAGTAAGTAATTATGTTAGTCAGATGCAAAAAATGGGGTTAATCGTAAATATTGATAGGGAAGGGACATCATTAGTATATGAGGTAAATGATCCAAAAGTAACGTACGCTATTGACAACGGTTATTCAATCATACGTTCTAATTAGTTTAATATGGGAGTAAAATTTAAACTCATCGAGTAGTAATCTCGGTGAGTTTTTTAGTGCGCCTGGCATGGACGTTGTCTGTAGGGTTAAAGTCCCGACTATAAAACCCCTAATTGTATTTGAGCTAAGACCCTCTAGTGGGCTACAATGAGAACACATGGAGGGGATAAGAAAATGAGACGAAATCTATACCCGAAAGAACTAAAAGAGCAGAGGTCGACCGCCTAATTGACGTTCCCTATACAGGCCGCCGTCTGTTAAGGGACGCCGAAGGCGTGGCGATAGCCATTGCCCTTGATAGACGTCGGTCTGTATAGGACCCTGCAAGGGGCGGTGACGGCGGTCCCGAAAAACAGCGCAGTTAATTTTGTGAAACTCTACGAAAAACAGCGAATAAGGGGTCTAGGCTCTAGAATTAGGGGTTTGAACCGGGGTTGATGGATGTTGGCAAGTGCCCTTTTTTATTCCGGAAACCCGGTTCTGCACTTTTCGGTTACCGTTTTATGCACTTTTATTATGCCGAAAACACCCGAAGAGTTACCGTTCCAAATCCGGTGGGGAACATGACCCATTTGCTCAAAGAGCTGCTTTATTCCTTCAAGGTAGCATTCAGGCACCGGGTAGGCAATTGCGGCGTTGCTGTATGCGGTGTTTGTCAACATAGTTGTCGCATGAACTTATTGCAAGACCGCCTGTCTTGACAAATGTGCTATTCCTATAGCACCCGACCGACGGACATACGCCTGTGAACCTTTCCCGCCGGTCGGATTTTGTCCAGTATAGCACATTCGTCAAGGCTCTCCGCTACGCTCTGACCGTAAGCGGCGGCTGCGTTAGTGCCTATTCATCATGGTTGGGATCGGCCCCTCCCTCGGGAATCCGCCTACTCTTCTTTCATTGGGTTGAGGGCGACTTTTTCTGCTAGCTGCCAGGAGCGGACTCCTCTAGACCAACGTTCCGGATGGCGTAGCTGCGCCTCTTTATAAATCTTTCGTCGTTTCTGTAGGATTTCATCGGCGAGTCTACCATGGCGTTGCCTGGATGTCATTAATTGTAGATAGCTGTAGAAATATGGTGGATATAAAATAGAGAATAAGAGAAAAGGTACCAACTATTGTTCGAAATATAATTGTATGATTTCATAAAGCAAATCTGAAAACGATAAAGGGTGAATACTCCATGTGTATCATGAAAACTATAAACGAAATAAAATACGGACAATTACAATGGACTATAAGGAATAAAGAAGAATATATTGAGTTCAAAAATGAAAAGGAAGCACACGAATGGGGGATGAGACATTATTTCAAGTGGGCAGAGACATATAAAAGTGTAATGAAACTTGCTAGGAAAACAGTGAAAACAAGTCTTTACACTGCTCCTATAGAGTGCTATTGTGGTTATTCTTACCGACAGATAAATGATTATTTAAGATATTGTTCTGACAGTGGGGAGAATTTGTATAGAGAAATGGCGGATATTTTATCGATTGTATTGTGTAGTGCGCCAAGGATTCCTTGTGATTTAATACTATATAGGTTGGTAAATGATGAATTTATTAGAAACCTTATAGAAGAAAACAAAAGGGATAGACCTATTCAGGAAAAAGGATTTTTGAGTACTAGCTTGATTAAGGATATTGTAAACCAAAGTGAGCCATATGCATCAGAGAAGAATTTGCTAAAAATATATGTAAAAAAAGAAACCATCGGGGTATATGTGAATTCGGTAACGAGAAGAAGTGAGGAGGAAATGTTACTATTTCCAAATATGTTTTTAGGATTATCTTCTTATCCATATAAAGATAAAGAAAGTGGGAAAATTATTTTTGAATGTGAATTGATAAAGTTCTATTGAGGGTCTAAAACTTCGCACCTTAAAGCCGCTAATAAGTCCCGGATATACTTGGTCTGGGAAGTGGATGTACCCCGAAAAACAGACAGTGAAAGAAAGCTCCTCCTATGGTAGAATGAACTTCACCCTGGAAAAGTCCCCTTATTGGTAGATTTTCTGCGGGTAATCAGGTTACGAATCAGCTAGAAATCTGCTGACCAGCTTTGTAAATGAAATCTAAAGCAGGCGATACACAAATGCGGTTGCCCCCTATGATAGAAATAAAATTTTACCATAGGGGGCAACATGCTTTCCTGACCATTTGTTCAGTTTAGTTCATTTCCATAGCCGATTTTCTGTTAATTGGCCCGCCCCTTAACACTACCCGCCGTAAGCATTCATCAAAATCTGCTGCAACTCCGTCATCAACGGCATCCTCGGGTTCGCCGTCGTTGTCTGATCATCAAATGCCCGTTCCGCCAATTCCGGCAATAGGCTCATGAACCGGTTCCGCTCGATGCCGAGTTCGGCCAGGGTGAGGGGCATGCGCAGTTTCTGCATGAGATGGCGGACGGCCTCGATGAGCGACTGGACGCCCTCTTCGACGGTGCGGGCCGGCAGGCCGACCATGCGGGCGATCTCGGCGTAGCGGCGGTCGGCCACATAGGATTCGTAGTTGGGGAAGGACGTGAACTTCGTCGGCCGGCTGGCGTTGAAGGCGATCGTGTGGGGGAGCAATATGGCGTTGGCCCGGCCATGGGGGATGTGGAAGACGCCGCCCAACTGGTGGGCCATGGCGTGGTTGATACCGAGAAAGGCGTTGGTGAAGGCCATGCCGGCGATGCAGGAGGCGTTGTGCATCTTCTCCCGGGCCTGCTTGTCGTGGCCATTGTGGAAAGCCCGCGGCAGGTACTCGAAGACCATCTGGATCGCCTTGATCGCCAGCGCGTCCGTGTAGTCCGAGGCGAGGACCGACACATAGGCCTCGATGGCGTGGGTCAGCACATCCATGCCGGTGTCAGCCGTCACCCCTGGCGGGACGGTCATGACGAACTCGGGGTCGATGATGGCCACGTCGGGCGTCAGTTCATAGTCGGCCAGGGGGTACTTGATGTTCCGTTCCTTGTCGCTGATGACGGCGAAGGAGGTGACCTCCGAGCCGGTGCCCGAGGTGGTCGGGATGGCGACGAGCCGCGCCTTGGCGCCCAGCTTGGGGTACTTGTAGACGCGCTTGCGGATGTCCATGAAACGCAACCGGAGGAGGGAAAAGTCGGTCTCCGGGTGCTCGTAGAAGAGCCACATCCCCTTGGCGGCGTCCATCACCGAGCCGCCGCCGAGGGCGATGATCACGTCCGGTTTGAAGTCGTTCATCATGCGGCAGCCGCGCATGACCGTCTCGACCGACGGATCAGGCTCCACCTCGGCGAAGATCTCGCTGTGGACGTAGATGTGGCGCTGGCGCAGGTAGTGGAGCACCCGGTCCACATACCCCTGCTGCACCATGACCGGGTCGGTGACGATGAAGGCGCGGTGGATCTCGGGCATCTTCTCCAGGTAGGCCAACGCGCCGAATTGGAAGTAGATCCGCTCGGGGATTTTGAACCACTGCATCTTTTCTCGCCGCCTCGCCACCCGTTTTTTGTTAATTAGGTTGACTACCGACACGTTGGCCGAGGTGGAGTTGCCGCCGAAGGTGCCGCAGCCCAGGGTCAGCGAGGGCATGTTGGCGTTGTAGATCTCGCCGATGGCGCCCTGGCTGGCCGGGGAGTTGACAATCAGCCGGCCGGCCTTGATGCGGCGGGAAAAGGCGTCGATCACCGCCGGGTCTTCCGAGTGGATGACGGCCGAGTGGCCCATGCCGCCGAAGCGGACCATCTCCTCCGCCCGGTCGATGCCTTCCTCGGCGCCGTCGACGATGTAATAGGCGAGGACGGGGCTGAGTTTTTCCCGTGACAGGGGATACTGGGGGCCAACGCCCTCCAGGCGAGCCAGCAGGATCTTTGTGTCGGGCGGCACGGAGAAGCCGGCCATCTCGGCAATGCGGGCCGCCGGCTGGCCGACGATGTCGGCGTTGACGGCGCATTTTTCCTCGTTGACGACGATGCCCTCCAGGCGGGCCTTTTCGTCCTCGCTGAGGAAGTAGCACTTGTGTTCGCTCATGTAGCTTTCAAAGTCGCCGGCGATGGCCCGGTCGACGATGACGGCCTGCTCGGAGGCGCAGATCATGCCGTTGTCAAAGGTCTTCGACATGATCAGGTCGGTCACGGCCCGGTGCAGGTTGGCCGTCTTTTCGATGAAACAGGGCACGTTGCCCGGTCCGACGCCGAGGGCCGGCTTGCCGCAACTGTAGGCGGCGAGGACCATGTTTGCGCCGCCTGTGGCCAGGATCAAGTTGACGCCGGGGTGGCGCATCAGCAGGTTGGTGGCGTCGATGGAGGGCCGTTCGACCCACTGGATGCAGTGTTCCGGCGCACCGGCCCGGACAGCGGCCTCATAGACCACCTGGGCGGCGGCGGCGCTTGAGCGCTGGGCGCCGGGGTGGAAGGCGAAGATGATGGGGTTGCGCGTCTTCATGGCGATGAGCGCTTTGAACATGGTCGTCGAGGTGGGGTTGGTGACCGGCGTTAGCGCGGCGACGACGCCGACCGGCTCGGCCACTTCTTCATAGTCGTCAAACTCGTTGACGCCGATGACGCCCACCGTCTGGTGGTACTTGATGCTGTGGTAGACCGACTCGGTGGCGAAGGTGTTTTTGATGATCTTGTCTTCATAGACGCCGCGGCGCGTCTCCTCGATGGCCATCTTGGCCAGGGGCATGCGTTGCTCCAGGCCGGCCATGGCCATGGCGTGGATGATGCGGTCCACCTGTTCCTGGTTGAGTTCAAGAAAACGGTCCAAGGCCGCCTGTGCCTGATTCACCAGTCTGTCGATCGCTTGGGCGACGTCGGGGGCTTGGGAAGCCCCGTGGGCGGCGCCGTTATCTGCGCCTTGCGTAGGGGAGGGATGTTCCCGGTCCATCTGATCGAACCTCCTTGCGCCGGCTAGTTCTCCATTCCTTAATCTTTCCTGGAAAGCAAAAGAAATAGCAATCGTTTTCTTCGATTGCCAGTGAAATCACTCCTGCTAGAAGCTTAAAATTTTCCATGAAAATAACAAGGAACACCCAGCCGGATCGACTTATGCAGTCGGGTCGGCTGGGTGTTCACGTTGAGGAACCGGGGCTAATCGGTCTACGCGATGTGATCATCGTTGTCGTCAATATCAACGGAGGCCCGAACCTGTGTCAGCGCAACAGCAAAATCATCTCCCGTGATCCGGATGGCGCTGGTGAAGTCGCTGGAGAGGGAGGCCGGCCAGCGGTCCATGTCCGGTCCGAGCGCCCGGGCCACCGCCATCAGGGCCGCCTTGGCGCAGAGGGCGGCGATGTCGGCGCCGGTGAAGCCTTTCGTCTGCTCGGCCAAATCGTTGATGTTGACCGTCGCTTCCAGGGGCATCTTGGCCGTATGGAGCTTGAAGATCTGCAGACGGTCCTCCAAGGTCGGCACGGTCACCCGGACGCGGTAGTCGAAGCGGCCGGGGCGAAGGAGCGCCTTGTCGAGCACATCGAGCCGGTTGGTCGTGGCGATGACGACAACCTGGGCGCGCCGATCGAAGCCGTCCATGAGGGAGAGGAACTGGGCTACCAGCGTCGCCTCGAAGGAGGTCGTCGTCCGGCTGCGGTCAAAGGCGAAGGCGTCGATCTCGTCAAAGAAGATGATACTGGGCGCTTTCTGCTCCGCCTGGGCGAAGAGATCGCGCAGGCGTTTTTCACTCTGCCCGTGGAGAGAGGAGAGAAACTCGGGCCCCTTGACGGCGAAAAAGGTGGCCTCCACCTCGTTGGCGACGGCCTGGGCGAGCAGGGTCTTGCCGCAGCCCGGCGGGCCGTAGAGCAATACGCCCTTCGGCGGCGTGATGTTGAGGGTCCGCACCAGATCGGGGTAGCGCAAAGGCAGTTCGACGGCTTCGCGGAGCAGGCGCAGTTCCTCTTTTAAACCGCCCACGTCGGCATAGGTGATCTTCCCCGGTTTGACAGGGCGGAAGAAATCCTCCATGGTGTTATCGAGCGGATGGGAGCTGGAGCCGGTTGAAGAGGAGCTGGTCGAGGATCCAGTCGAGGATCCAGTGCCAGTGAAAGGGTCGGCGTCCTGGGAGCCTCCTTCCGGTTTCACCGGTTGCGGCGCTACGCTGTTGGCAAGTGCTTTCGATTCGTCCACACGGACGCTGGTCATGCAGGTGTCCATGTCAAAGCGGCCGTTGCCGGCCCGCTCGGGCGGCGTCCGGACAATGCCCGTCACGGTGGTTCCGGCGTCATCGAAGCGGTACTCCCAGGCGCCGTCCTTGCGCGGGTTGAGCCCATCGGGAAGGGCGGAGACGCGGTGGGTGACCTGCTGCCAATCGAGGGCGGGGCAGGCGACACAGCCCGACGATTGGGCCAACTGTTCCAGCATGACGAGAACAGCCTTCTTGTCAGTGTGAAAAAGGCCTTCGCCATCCACAGCACCGTGGCGATACCAGCGAGGCCCGTCCGGTTCGCTCCAGTCCACGTCATCGACGATGAGGAAACGGCAGCCCGCAAAAAAGAGCGCCCCTTCATCGCGGGCCGTCAGCCCGACGCTGCGCCCGTCGCAATAGAAAGCGGCGTCGCGGACCTTTTGGCGCTGTTCCAGGCAGGTGACGATTTTATCCAACTGTTCCGGTGTGATCGCTTTTCCGGAAGCGGTGATGCGCCGGATTTCCCAGCCGCGGGCTTTTTTCCAGAACTCGCACAGTTGCATGTGGTCTTTGCTGTCAGCAGTGAAGGCGATGCGGTGACATCCATCGTCCCCTTTGGCGATGGCGGGGAACTGCCGCTTGAGGCCGAAAGAAGCCAGGGTAGAGGGGGAGCGAAATTCGATCATTAGACGATTTGCAGTGTCCATCGGTCATACCTCAAATTCTTTTTGGAATGTTCAAAGAATATATACCCAAATATACCAAGCGCCCCGGAGGTATGTCCACTGTGAAAAGAAGAACCACGACCGGAACATAGCCCGGCCGTGGTTTTTGCTGAATATGAACAATTATCTGGTGGAGCAATCTTCCGTTGAGCCGTCTCTCTGATGACTAGTCTTCTGATGAACATTCTTCCGATGAACAGTCTTCAGAAGAGCAGTTTTCAGATGACCGCCCTTAGAGGAACAGCCTTCCGGCATCACCGATTACCCCTCGAGTATAGCCTCCGCCTCTTCAGCGTCATGGTCCATGATGTACTGGATCCCCGTGATCTCGGCCGCTTCGCGGGTGAGGGCGCAGAGGTCATCGCGGGTGATGTATTCGAGGGAGAACTTGCGGGCGCCGCACATGAACTGCTTAAGGCCCTGGGCCAGGCGCTCGAAGTAGCTGTAGACGCCGATGGCGCCGACGGGAAGCTCCTCGAAGCGATCGCCCGTCATTTTCTTCACGTCCGACGTGAGCATGAAGACCTTCTCCAGCGTGTCACCGTACTTGGCCGCTTCGCCGGCGACCTTGCCTTCTTTGATCTGGTTGCCGATGGTCTTGCCGACCATGGCCGCCGTCAGGGGCGAACGGGCCATGCCGATGGCTTTGATGTAAGGAGCGCCAAGGGCGATGCCTTTGAACATCTGGTCTTCCAGGGTGAAGCCGCCGGCGATGGCCACGGGCGGGATGTAGGCGCCTTTGGCCGCCAGTTTGTCGAGGTACTTGACGAGCAGGGCCTGGATGTAGACGGTGGGCAGACCCCATTCGTTCATCATCCGCCAGGGGCTCATGCCGGTGCCGCCGCCGGCGCCGTCGACAGTGAGCAGGTCGAGCTTGGCGTCAGAGGCGAATTTGACGGCCCGGGCCAGGTCGGCGGCGCGGTAAGCGCCCGTCTTCAGGAAGATGTTTTTCGCCCCTTTGGCGCGCAGCTCGTCGACGCGGGCCATGAAGGACTCGCGGGTGACCATGCCGACGCGGGAGTGGCGTTCAAACTCCTTGAAGGCGCCTGCCTTGAAGGCCGCTTGCACATCTTCTTCGAGGGGATTCGGCAACACGATGTAGCCGCGGTTCTTCAGTTGCAGCGCCCGCTCCAGCGTGTTCAGTTTCACTTCGCCGCCGATGTCTTTGGCCCCTTGGCCCCACTTCAACTCAACAGCGGTGACGCCGAGCTTTTCAAGGGCGTATTCTTGAACGCCCAGGCCGGTGTCTTCCACGTTGGCCTGGACAGCGATGCAGCCGTAGCCGTTGTACCAGTTCTGGAACGCCTTGACGCGAGCTTCCAGGGCGGGGGAGTGGACGACCTTGCCGTCTTTGATCTCCACCTTGGGGTCCATGCCGCAGATGTTTTCACCGATGACGATGGCCACACCGGCGATGGCGGCGCCGGCGGCCAGGTGGTCCCAGTTGTTGGCGGCCACGTTGGTGGAGCCCATGCCGGCGATGACGATGGGGTTCTTCAGTTTGATCTTATGTACATTGCCGATTTCCGTCTCAATGTTGACGGCGGGGAAGATGGCCTTGTCCGAGTCGGCTTCAATGCCCTTGGCGCCGACGGCCGTTCCCATGATGTTGAAGTGGGACAGGTCGACGGGATAATCCTTTTCAGAAGCAGAAGTGGTAGTACCGAAAGGCTGGGGATAGAGCGTCTCTTTGGCTCGATAGGCAGACTTGCCCACTTCGCAGAGACCGGGGCAGCCGTCCAGGCAGGTGGCGCAGAGGCCCGAGAAGGGGACGACGCTGTCAGGGGTGCGCGCTTTGGTCATAGTGGCAGAACTCCGGTTGATTTTGCTAAAGGTCATGGTAGGAAACCCTCCTTACTGTTCACTCTTTCGCTTCTTCACAATGTAAGGATAGGGATGGATATCCCCCAACCTTCTTATGGGGAAACCGTGCTGTCCTGGCAGACCTTTTCTAACGCAAATCGCTTGCGTTATTAATGATTATAGCAGATAAAATGGGTATAGAGGTAAAAAGCGGATCTGACAATCATCATGCCGGGCGGTGTTTCTATTCCAAGGATTTCATCTCAATGGGAGGATTTCTCAACAGAAAGCAAGAACAAACTATAAGGAGCAATGGGGGGCAGATGCAGACAGTTAGAGAATGCAGGGAGATGATCCAGTGAACCTTCGACGCTTGGGAAAAACCGGGCTTACCGTGTCAGAACTCGGTTTTGGCGCGATTCCCATCATCCGCCTGGACACCGCCGAAGCCATCAAGGTGTTGCGACGAGCCTACGAGCGGGGCATCACCTTCTACGACACGGCCAACGCCTACCGGGACAGTGAAGACAAGATCGGTCAGGCCTTTCAAGGGATGCGAGACAAGGTGGTCATCGCCACCAAGACGGGCTTGCGCGACGGCAAGGGCGCGCTGGCCCACCTGGAGAACAGCCTGCGCATGTTGCGCACCGACTATATCGACCTCTACCAACTGCATCAAGTCTCCCAGGACAGGGACTGGGAGGCCCTCACGGCCCCCGGCGGCGCCATGGAGGTCCTCGTCAAAGCCCAGGAACAGGGGAAGATCCGCCACATCGGCGTCACCTCCCACAACCGCCAAATGGCCCTCAAACTGGTCCGGACAGGGCACTTTTCGACGATCCAGTTTCCTTTCAATTTCATTGAAGACGCCGCTAAGGACGACCTCTTCCCGGCAGCGCGGGCGTTGGATCTCGGCATCCTGGCCATGAAGCCTTTCGCCGGGGGCATGATCGACAATGCTGCCCTAGCCTTTAAGTTCCTGCGCCAGCATCCCGACGTGCTTGCCATCCCCGGATACGACTCGGTGCAATCTGTCGACCAGATCGTTTCCTTCTACGACAGTCCCAACATGGTGACAGACGATGACCTCGTCGCAATGGACCGGTACCGTCAGGAGTTGGGCATGCAGTTTTGCCGTCGCTGCGAATACTGCCAGCCCTGCCCCCATGGCGTGATGATCACCCCCGCCATGGGCTATCAGGTGCTGGCCAAACGCATGGATCCGCCCGTCGCCGTCGAGTTCCTGCGTCGGCCCATGGAGACGGTCCCCAACTGTGTCGCCTGCGGCGCTTGCGTCAAGAAATGCCCCTACGATCTGCCCATACCTGAGATGCTGAAAAAGCATTATGACATGTGGGAGCGCCACCGGATCGAAACGGGTCGGTAAACGAGTCGGAATAATTCATTAGGATAAGTCGTTAGGACGAGCCATTCGAACAAAATAACGGGAGAATCGCTTAGAATAGGCGACTGTAGGCAAGTAAGGTCCATGGGGAGAGTAATACAAAAACATCATCAAGCCGGCTGCCGAAAAGGCAGGTCTCATCTGTGTCCGGGCCGACGAGATCCGGCACTCAGGCATTATCGATTGTCCCATGTATGAGCATTTGCTGAACGCCGATGTGGTGATCGCCGATTTGTCTACCCTGAACGCCAATGCTTTTTACGAACTAGGGGTTCGCCATGCCCTCAAACCCTATACGACCATCGCAATTGGTGAAAGAGAGATGAAATACCCCTTCGACCTTAACCACACGGCGATTTTGCCTTACGAGCACCTCGGCACCGACATCGGTTACGATGAAGCCGTCAGGTTGCAAGAAGAACTTAATGGGACCATACTCGCCGTCCTGAATAATCCGCGGATCGACAGCCCTGTTTACACCTTTTTAACAGAACTTCAGCCGCCATCCTTAACGGCGACAACGGCGCAGGTCGATCCTGCGCTTTCCGAGCAAGGACAGTCAGAAACAGAAACCCTACATAACCTGATCGAAGCGGCCCGCGCTGCAGCTCGTCAAGCGAACGAGGAGGAAAATCAAGCCTTCACCATGGCAGCTGTGGAAGAGGTTGCGGAGGCGGAAAGGGCAAAGGCGCAGAATGATTTCCTGACAGCCAAAAGACTACTGAAACAAGCCCTTCAGATCGATGCCAATAATGCCTACCTCCTACAGCAATTGGCCCTCGTCACCTATAAATCAAAGTATCCCAATCCCGTTGCTTCGTTGCGGGAGGCATTGCAGGTTCTGGAACCGCTCAAGCCGGACAGGACGACAGATCCAGAAACGCTGGGGTTATCTGGCGCGATTTACAAGCGGCTGTGGGAGAACCTCCGTGATCCATCCGATTTGGAGCGGGCGATCGAGTATTATGAAAAAGGCTATGTGATCAAAAAGGATTATTACAACGGCATCAATTACGCCTTTTTGCTTGATCTGCGAGGCAGTTTAAACAAACCGCCGCTGTCCGTGGCAGACCATGTGCGTGCCACTGAGGTGCGAAGAAAAGTG
Organism: Heliomicrobium undosum; assembly: GCF_009877425.1. Classification (NCBI taxonomy): domain Bacteria; kingdom Bacillati; phylum Bacillota; class Clostridia; order Eubacteriales; family Heliobacteriaceae; genus Heliomicrobium; species Heliomicrobium undosum. The sequence continues at coordinate 115,126 of NZ_WXEY01000009.1, forward strand.
GCTGATTTATGTGAACGGCTGATTAAGGATGATAATTTGAATCAGCGCAGTGACAAGTACTGGGTTGTGGCCACCTGTGCAGAGGCGATGTTCGGATTAGGCAATATGGTTGGGTACGAACAAGCCATTCAGTTGGCGGATAGAATAGCGGAAGCAGAATGGCAACGCGTAACGACAAAATTGCAGATCGGTAAACTTCGGGACATTTTGAGAATGACACAATTGTAGCAAAGGGTTACAAGCGGTCTACTGCGGTGGACAGAAGAAAGGTCCCCCCGTGTATCTTTGCTGTCATCGTGATCGGTCGCAGGGCGGCCCAGCGCGGGCTTCCCGGCAGCAGTCGGATTTCGACCTCTTCTGCATTCTCCCGGAACGTTGTCTTGCCGTAGACGAGTTCTCGATCATCGATTGACAAGCTAAACCTTCCTTCCAGGACTTGAGCGGAGGGGGCCGCTGCGTCACTCTGCTCTTTCTTTTCTAAAGGATCTCCGAAGAGGGAGGGAAGGGGCAGCGGCGGTTCGAACTGGGCAGCGAAGTGACCTGTACCCGATGCCACTGTTTCGGAGATGGCGCCGATGGCCCGCAACGCCGGGCGGCCGTTTTTTGACGTGACGATCAAATGGTGGTTAACCGACTGGATATCCATATGTTCATCGTTGCGCGCCGTGATCACATAGTCGATCTCACTGCCGTTGATCGCATACCGCCACCGCTCACCGGGGACGCCTTTTTCCGGCTGTTCGATGAAACGGATCTGACGGCTCCCGGAGCGGAAGACCGCCATATCGAAAACCTCCGAATAATACCCCTTGAGACCGGTGAAGAAGAAGGGGATCCAGATGAAGCGGGGGATTGTGTACTCTTTGCCTGCGATGAGCAACCGGCTTCGCTTTCCGGCCAGGGTGCTTCGAGCGCGGAACATGACGGGCAGGGAACTTGTACGGGCATGCTGGCCGGGATTGATCGAACCGCCCCACCGGGAGGACGTTTTGCCAGCGGCGACGAAATCGAGCCGGATCGGCTCCCCGCAAAAGGAATCAAAGGCGAGTTGGATGCGGACGATGCCGTCTTCCATGGTCCTCTTGTACCCGATAGACCGGAAGTGGATCTCCCGTTTGAGTCCTTCACGTTGGCGTTGCTCGACCACCCGCTCGTCATTGACATGATCGACCTGGGACTGATCATGCAGCGTAATGATCGCCCGGATCAGCGGGTCAGACCCTTCGCGGAGACGGATCATGGCCTCTAGGGATTCATACTTGGGATGATCCCGCATGTACACCATCACATGGACATCACTGCGGTGATAAACGAAGGAAAAGGGCTGGAGCAATAGGCCTTGGAGTTGTTCAGTTGGAAACATGGACAACGCCCCTTTACGTGGCTCTTCTATGGTGCTCCTTTTACGCAGAGCGGCTTGTAGGCATGCCGAAGGCTAGTTTTCGTCGCCTGTGGATTTTCAACGTTCTTTATTATATTTGCCGGGCAGGGCAGATGTCCCCCCGATGCGCTTTTCCATTGATTTCTTTTCCGCCAGCGCGTACAGTAGGAGGGACGGGTTCGGAGCGCCGTCTATGGGGCATAATTTGGATGAAGAAAAGGAGATGACGTCGAAACCGATGGCAAACAAAACCTATCTGGCGCCGCCGGAAATGACCATTGACCCGGAAAAAGAGTACCTGGCCACTGTCAACACGACGAAGGGGACCTTCAAAATCAAACTGCTCGCCGCCGAGGCGCCGCAGACGGTCAACAACTTCGTCTTCCTGGCCCGCGACAATTTCTATGATGGCGTCCGCTTCCACCGCATCATCAAAAACTTCATGATCCAGACAGGCGACCCGAAAGGCAACGGCACAGGGGGACCGGGGTACCGCTTTGCCGACGAGCTGCCGCCGTCCCTGCCCTACGCGCCCGGTGTCGTCGCCATGGCCAACGCCGGCCCGAACACCAACGGCAGCCAGTTCTTCATCTGCAACGGCGACAGTGCCCGCGGTCTGAACAACTACCCTAACTACACCGTCTTCGGCCAGGTCACTGAAGGGATGGACGTGGTTCTGAAGATCTCTGACACGCCCGTGGAATGGGGCGCTGGCGGCGAACGGAGCAAGCCCATGGAAGACGTGCGGATCGAATCGATTAGCATCGAAGAGAAGTAATCAGCGCCTCAGAAAAACGAAGCATTTTCGAACAGCCTACGCAAGATCTGTACACGAAGATTTGAACACACAACTCTGTAATAGAAAAACAGGCCCCTTCCGGCGCGGAAGCAGGCCTGTTTTTTGTTATGCCTTCGTCCATCCTATTCATTTCCTTTACGTCCAAAGCCGGCTCCATAGGAAGATCCCAGCGAACCCGCCGCCGATGACGACAGGCGGTTATTTTTTCAACATAGCATTGATTTAACGCTTTATTATGTTGAATCGCAAGGATGATTGGTTTTTTGAAGTTATCAAGGGATTTTTCAAAGAGGAATAAAATTATTGCTGACGATTGCGAAAGTTCTCGGTATAATGTACAAGTGTCCACGAGGCACAAACAAAACCCACAAGTGGTCAATCCATGAAAGGAGCATCACAGGATGCAGCACAATTCGGAATCGATGCTAAAAAAAGACATTGGAACGATCGTCGCCATGTCCATCGTCATCGGTTCGGTCATCGGTTCAGGTATCTTCATGAAACCCGGTAAGGTCATTCTTGCTTCAGGAGACTCCACGATGGCGCTCTGGGCTTGGGTACTCGGTGGTATCATCACCCTGGCCAGCGGCCTGACCATCGTTGAGTTGGCGACCCAGATCCCCAAAACGGGAGGCCTTTATGTCTATCTTGAAGAGATCTACGGCAAGCTGTGGGGCTACCTCTGCGGTTGGGTGCAAACCCTGATCTACGGACCTGCCGTCATCGCCGCATTAGGCCTTTATTTCGGATCCCTTGTGGCCAACTTCTTCAGTTGGGGGCCGGAAACAAAGCTTTTTATCGGAATCGGCACCATCGTCTTCCTGGCCGTCGTCAACAGCATCGGCACCAAATACGGCGGCTTCGTGCAGACCCTGGCCACCGCAGGCAAGTTGATCCCCATCGCACTGATCGCCATCTTTGGCATCTGGCAGGGTGACGGACAGATCCTCAACGTGACCAGCGGCGTTACTGAAAAGACCGGCATGGCCGCCGCCATCCTGGCTACCCTCTGGGCCTATGACGGCTGGCTGCTCGTCGGTTTTGTCGCCGGTGAGATGAAAAACCCGGCGAAAGTGCTGCCCCGCGCCATTATCATCGGTCTTACCATCGTCACCGTCGCCTACCTCTCCGTCAATATCGCCATGATGCATGTCCTGCCGGCCTCTGAAATCGCCAGACTCGGCGAAAACGCCGCCGGCGCGGCCGCAACGATCCTCTTCGGCGGCATCGGCGGCAAGCTGATCAGCATCGGCATCATGGTTTCCATCTTCGGCTGCCTCAACGGCAAGATCCTCACCTTCCCCCGGGTGCCCCTGGCCATGGCTGAACGGGGACAACTGCCCTTCTCCAGCCTCCTGTCCAAAGTCCAGCCGAAACTGGGAACGCCCATTTACGCCACCATCTCGCAAGTAGTGCTTGCCATCCTGATGATGTTCGTCGCCGACCCTGACCGCCTGTCCGATATCGCCATCTTCGCCATTTATGTCTTCTATATCCTCGCCTTCGTCGCCATCTTCATCCTGCGCAAGAAAAACGGCGCTGCATCGCGGACGTACAGCGTGCCCGGCTACCCGATCATTCCGCTCGTCGCCATCGTCGGTTCCGCCTTCATCGTCATCAGCACCATCTTCGACAACCCCACAGACACCCTGCTGGCCCTGATCATCACCGTTATCGGTCTGCCGATTTACTGGATGCTGAACCGCAAGCCGCTTGCTTCGGTTAAACAGGAAGGCTAACAAGAAAGATTCATGAAAAGCGAAAAGCCCGACCCTGCCGTATCGGCGGGAAGGGCTTTTCGCTATTTGTATCGTTCTTTTCTACATTTGCGTCTAAGGCATTACCGGGAATTACCGGTTATACGGCTTGTCCGTTGCCAGTGGTCATGGGTCAATGCGTCTTGCCTTGATTCATCGAGGCGACGGTTCCCCCAGCAGCGCTTTGAATATGTACCCCTGGGCGCGGCATTCCTCAATGAAGCGGGGGAGCATTTCCGTATTGTCCTGCGAAACGGCGTGGAGCAGGATGACCGCCCCCGGATGGATCTGTCTCATCACCTGGGGCAGCGCCTTGTCGGGACCGACCTGCTTGTCCACTTCCCAATCCCGATAGGCGATGCTCCAGAAGGTTGTCGTCAATCCCAGTTCGTGGGCCAGAGCGACAGAGGCGGCGTCAAAACGGCCCATGGGCGGGCGGTAGTAGAGCGGTTGCTGCCCTGTCAGGTTCTTGACTGCGTCGTTGATCTTTTGCAGTTCCGTTTTCTGCCGCTCCGCGCTCAGCTTGGTCATGTCCGGGTGGGTCTGGGTGTGGTTGCCCACGCCGAAGCCGCGCCGGCCCATCTCGCGGACCAGTTCGGGGTGGGTGTCGATGAACTGGCCGGTGACGAAGAAGGTGGCCGGGACCTTCGCTTGCGACAGCGACTCCATGATCCGCGGGGTGAAGCCGTTCTCATACCCTTCGTCGAAGGTCAAATAGAGCGTTTTTTCTTCGGTAGGGATCCGGTACACCGGGTTGTAGGCCTCGATAGCGCCGGTCATCGAACGGGGCCACTGGGGGGAGACGCCGGTTTCGTGGCGAGGGATCCACCAGTCCTGAGGACCTGTCGTCCCTTTGACGGACGAGGCGCCCGCCTTGGGGGTAGTCTCGATTTTTTCCGGCGAGGTTTGCGGCGAAGCTTGTGACGTTTTTTCTGCTTCTTTGTCCGCGCCTTGTTTGGTCGTATTGGACGCAGTAGGGGAGGTTTTAGCGGCGTCGGTGCCTGCCGCAGGGGTCTTCACGGGCGACGGGGGAGGCGTCGGCGCGCTGGCCCGGGTCTGACCGATGGTGAACAGGCCGGCGGCGATGCCCCCGATGAGGACAACGGTGGCGACAATGGTGAGATTCTTGTCTTTCATGGTATACTTCCCCTTAGGGAACGCGCCGGGCATTTACAAGCTTGCAAGAATCCGCGAACTGTACGAACTCTCAAGTCATGTGTACCTGTAAGCCGCGTAAACCTGCCGGCGATTCCGTGTAATAGGGAAGGATTTCTCTTTCTTCCGCGACAAGTCCTCTAAAAAAACGACAGTAGGAATGAAAAAAGTCAGCCTGCAGAAGGCTGACGCCACAAGATTAGACACGTTTCGCCAATTCCCTATTGGCCGTGTTATAATGATGATCGCCGATTGAGGGACCTACGGATAACCCATCGAATCACCCATTTGAATCACTCACGGGGGGTATTGTTTTTATTATGGATAAGGCGATACGCCGGATCTTTGTGGAAAAACGCGAGGGTTTCAATGTGGAAGCCCAGCACCTGCGCGATGACCTGCGCGATAACCTGGGCATCTCCGGATTGGAAGGCGTGCGGATCGTCAACCGTTACGATGTGGCCGGCATCTCCGACGAGGAGTACGCCCGGGCGCGCGGCACGATCTTCTCGGAACCCAACGTGGACCATGTGTACGATGAACGGCTGGAGATCGACCCGGCTCATCGCCTCTTTGCCATGGAATACCTGCCCGGCCAGTACGACCAGCGGGCCGATTGGGCGACCCAGAGCATCCAGATCGTGACTCAGAAAGAACGCCCCGTCGTCCAGTCGGCCAAGGTGATCGTCCTCGAAGGCCGCATCAGCGACGACGAGTTCAACCGGATCAAGGCCTACTGCATCAACCCCGTCGAATCACGCCAGGCCGGCCTGGAAAAACCGGCTTCCCTGGACATGCAACTCCAGCCGCCCGAAGACGTAAAGATCCTTGACGGCTTTATCACCGCCTCTGATGAGGAACTGCGGTCTCTCATGGGGCAGTTGAGCCTCGCCATGAGTTTTGAGGACCTCCGCTTCTGCCAGGCTTATTTCCGCGACGACGAACAGCGGGACCCGACGATCACCGAAATCCGGGTCATCGACACCTACTGGTCTGATCACTGCCGCCATACGACCTTTTTCACAAAGATCGAGGATGTCCAGATCGAAGAGGGGGCCTTCACCGGCCCGATCCGGGCGGCTTATGAAGAATACCTGCAATCGCGCAACCTCGTTTACGGCGACAAGGAGCGCGATGTCTGCCTGATGGACATGGCTGTCATCGCCATGAAGGAACTGAAGAAACAGGGCCGTCTTGACGACCTGGACGAGTCGGATGAGATCAACGCCTGCAGCATCGTCGTGCAGGCCGATGTGGACGGCAAAAAAGAAGACTGGCTCGTCATGTTCAAAAACGAGACCCACAACCACCCGACCGAGATCGAACCCTTCGGCGGCGCAGCCACCTGCCTCGGCGGGGCGATCCGCGATCCCCTGTCCGGGCGCTCCTATGTCTACCAGGCCATGCGTGTCACCGGCAGCGGAGACCCCCGCACCCCGGTGGAGAACACCCTGTCCGGCAAGCTGCCCCAGCGCAAGATCACTATCGGCGCCGCTGCCGGCTACAGTTCCTACGGCAACCAGATCGGCCTGGCGACAGGGCAGGTGGCCGAGGTCTACGATGAGGGTTTTGTCGCTAAGCGGATGGAGATCGGCGCCGTCATCGGCGCAGCCCCGCGCCAAAACGTCGTCCGCAAAGCCCCCGCGCCGGGCGATGTGATCCTCCTCGTCGGCGGGCGGACCGGCCGCGACGGCTGCGGCGGCGCGACCGGCTCTTCGAAGGAGCACACGACCGAATCGCTCTTCACCTGCGGCGCCGAGGTCCAAAAGGGCAACCCCGTCACGGAACGGAAAATCCAGCGTCTCTTCCGCCACCCCGAAGTTAGCCGCCGGATCAAAAAATGCAATGACTTCGGCGCCGGCGGCGTCTCGGTCGCCATCGGCGAACTGACCGACGGCCTAGTCGTGAACCTGGACGCCATCCCCAAAAAATACGAGGGTCTTGACGGGACGGAGCTGGCCATCGCCGAATCGCAGGAGCGGATGGCCGTCGTTGTCGCCCCGGAAGATGTAGACGCGTTCACCCGGCTGGCCCATGAGGAAAACCTGGAAGTGACCCCCGTCGCTTCCGTGACAGCGGAAGAGCGCCTGAAGATGAACTGGCGCGGGGCGACCATCGTCAACCTGAGCCGCGATTTCCTCAATACCAATGGCGTCAAGCAGCGGACGACGGTCACCGTCAAGGGGCCGGAGGCCGAAAAGAACTACTTCAAAACCCTGCCTGCGGCGGTCGAGGGCCAACTGCCCGACCTGCGCGCCGCCTGGCTCGCCAACCTGAGCGATTTGAACGTGTGCAGCCAAAAGGGTCTTGTCGAACGCTTCGACAGCACCATCGGCGCCAACACGGTGCAGATGCCCTTCGGCGGCGTCCACCAGGCCTCGCCGGCCCAGGGCATGGTGGCCAAGCTCCCCGTCCTCGGCGGGGAGACATCCACCGCCACGGCCATGACCTTCGGCTACAATCCCCAACTGGCCAAATGGAGCCCCTTCCACGGCGCCCTCTACGCCGTCATCGAGTCGGTCGCCAAGGCCGTCGCCCTGGGCGGCGACTACCGGCGCATCCGGCTCACCCTGCAGGAGTACTTTGAAAAACTGGGCAAAGACCCCGTCCGCTGGGGCAAGCCCTTCAGCGCCCTCCTCGGCGCCTTTGTGGCCCAAAAACGGCTCGGTATCGCCGCCATCGGCGGCAAGGACAGCATGTCCGGCACCTTCATGGATCTCCATGTGCCGCCCACGCTTGTCTCCTTTGCCGTCAACGTGATGGACGCCGGACAGGCCGTCTCGTCGGAGTTCAAGGGTTCCGGCCATCCCGTCGTCCTCTTGCCCCTGTGCCGTGACGAGAACGAACTGCCCGACTTCGCCAGCCTCGACCGCAACTACCGGAAGGTGGCCGAACTGGCCGGGGAAGGGAAGGCGCTCGCCGCTTATGCGGTTGGCTTCGGCGGTGTCGCCGCCGCCGTCAGCAAGATGGCCTTCGGCAACCAGATCGGCCTGATCATGGGCGACGGCTTCGCGCCGGCCGACCTCTTCCGCGCCGATTATGGCTCCCTTGTCCTGGAGATCGACAGCGCCGCCGACCTCGCTGCCTCCTTCGGTGACGTTCCCTATGTGCTCCTGGGCTACACCCAGGAAGCGCCGGTCTTGCGCGTCAATGGCGTAGAAATAGCTTTGACCGAGGCCCAGTCCGCCTGGGAAAAACCGCTGGAGAAGATCTTCCCGACTCGGGTGAAGACGAGCGATGATCTGATGGAGTCGCTTAAGACGGGCCTGCCAAACGGATTAAACAACGCCAAAAAATCTGACAACCCCAGCGGAAAAATCGGCCTATTCACTGGCCGAAACACCCAGCGCCCGGCCGTCAAAATCGCCCGCCCCCGCGTCTTCATCCCCGTCTTCCCGGGAACCAACTGCGAGTATGACACGGCTCGCGCCTTCGAAAAGGCCGGCGCCGTCGCCGACCTCCTCATTGTCCGCAACCTGACCCCCATCGATGTGGAGGAAAGCATTGCCGAGATGGTGAAGGGCATTAACAACGCCCAGATCGTCGCACTCCCCGGCGGCTTTAGCGCCGGCGACGAGCCCGAGGGTTCAGGCAAGTTCATCGCCGCCATGTTCCGCAACCCCCGGGTGAAGGAAGCCGTCACGAACCTGCTCAAGACCAGGGACGGCCTCATGCTCGGCATCTGCAACGGCTTCCAGGCGCTGATCAAGCTCGGCCTCGTCCCTTATGGCGAGATCGTGGACATCACCGAGGATTGTCCGACCTTGACCTACAACCGGATCGGCCGCCACATCTCCTGCATGGCCCGGACGAAGGTCGTCTCGACCTTATCGCCCTGGTTCTCCCGCGTCGAAGCAGGGGAGGTCCACAGCGTCGCTCTTTCCCACGGCGAAGGCCGCTTCTTCGCCTCGCCGGAGATGGTTGATCGCCTCTTCGCCAACGGTCAGATTGCCACCCAGTACGTCGACCTGGACGGCAACATCAACGAGGACATCCGCTACACCCCCAACGGCTCCGTCGCCGCGGTCGAAGGCATTACGAGCCCCGACGGGCGCATCCTCGGCAAGATGGGCCACTCCGAGCGGATCGGACGCCATGTGGCTGTCAACGTGCCGGGAGAGAAGGACCAGCGGATCTTCGCTTCTGGGGTGGGATATTTCCAGTAAACCTGAAAAGGGTAGAAGCTTCACTAGTGATTAAGCATTATTAAGTAAAAACAAAAAGAGAGCGGTTAAGAAACTAAACAGTTCTTAACCGCTCTTGGCTGTAAACGGCATCATTGGGGTATCGAAAGTAAATGTCAGCTCATTCACCAACTACCAAAATAATACGGAACATTTGCATAAGTGAAAATGTCTTTAAAGGCCATTAATTTGTGATATTTAGCTGGGACTAATGATTGAATACATTAATTCAAAAAGATAAACTTTATTTGTGAGAAAAAATGAACAGGGGAGCAGGTAATGGAGTATATATGGTATGTTGGATATGCCTCAAATTTATGCTGGGAACGATTTGAATGCTACATTATCGGGGGAAAACCTACGGGAGGAAATCGTCATAACCCTGGGTGCAGAAATCAGGAGCCACCGCTTCTAAAAACGGCAATACGTATCCCATATCCCATGTATTTTGCGAGAAACTCACAACAATGGAATGGTGGTATCGCGTTTATTGATCATGAAAGGAACGTGGTAAAATGTACTTTAGCACGAGGATATTTAATTACACGCCAGCAATTCGACGATGTTGTGGCGCAGGAAAACTCATTGGGACGGGGTACGTACTCGGTTGATATTGAATCGATTATTCAAAAAGGCAATGGTGATCTTTCTAAAGGTTTATATTCAAGAATTGTATATTTAGGTCATAAAGACGATTATCCCATGCTAACGTTTACATCTCCCAAACCTATGAACTCAGAAGTAATTTCTGAGCCGTCTAAGGCTTATCTAGGCGTGATCTGGAAAGGACTACGGGAGAGTTATCCAGACCTTTCCCGGGAAGAGTTACTGCATTACCTTAATGGGCTGCCCGGGGTTACCCCATTTGAATCATTGGATGATTTAATCATTCGACTGGGGCTGTAACATACAAGCTCATTATTAATTATCGAACAAGCTACAACATGTTGTTGATTATCTAGGAGTAGGAGTGATTTATCTGATAAATCAAGAAGTACGTAATCAAATCATTGCAGCGGTAATAGTGGGGGTACTTGGTTTTATAGGAACCACCTGGATAGTGCCTATCTTTTCTAGTAAACCTATTACTGTTCAATCATCTGATGCAATCCCAAATGCTATCCCTTCTCAAGATAAACTATCACTAAATTCTCCGCTTAAAGAGCAACCTAGTTCTCATGAACAGATAACTGGACAACCATCGACTCAAAATATAACTCAGAGTAAAGTAAATGAGTTTCAGGAGTATCCCGTAAA
>NZ_WXEY01000010.1 GCF_009877425.1 Heliomicrobium undosum
GTTGAAGAATGGGGTACTATCTATCGTATGCGGTCACTCTGAAAATGGTGTGAATCCGCCGAGATTGGACATGCAAAAGACCCATCCTTGCCGGATGGGTCTCGCGGAAAAAGGTTCACTTTTGCTGTTGCAGGGCTTCATAATCAATCCAGGTATCGACGTCTGCAAATGGTCGTTCGTCCGCCCAGTCGACCGAAACAACACAGCCCGGGTTTTTCTGGATCAGATCCCGGCCTCCCCGGTCACCGGTCAGTGTTGACAAGGCAGATCGCCAGGCGGCGCCGAAGAGGACCGGGCTGCGCCACTGTCCCTCGTGCCGGGGAACAACGATGGCGCGCCGATCATTTTTTTGAAAAAAGGCGTCAGCCATGGCTGTCACCAGAGTCGGTTCTATAAAAGGCTGATCGCCCGGCAAAAAGACAAAGCCGGACAGGCCATCTAGTGGGCACAACGTGGAGACTGCCAGCCGGACCGAAGACGCCTGGCCTTCCTCGCGCCATTCGTTGTAAACGGCCTGAAACCCCCGACTCATAGACAGATCGGCGAGCGATTGCCTTGGCTCACCGATGACAACGAGCCGACGGCCCCAAGGCAATTGGTTCATCCGGTCCATGGCATGGGCCAAGACAGGTTTCTCTCCTAAGGGCAACAGAAGTTTCTGCTGCCCCATGCGTCGCGAGAATCCTGCTGCCAGGATGGCGATGCCCAAAGAAGAGAAAGAAGCACCGCCATGCGGTGAAGAGGAAGAGGCGCATAAAAAGAAAGAGGGCACTCCCTCTTCCCTATCGCGGCTGATAGACCCGCAGCGCCCGCAGTTCTCGGCCATATCCTTTTGTCCGGATGACGCGCTCAATGCGGCCGTCCCCTTCCTTCCAGATCTGGTCAACGATCGCTTCTGTCCAGCGCCTATGCAGGTCCTCCTTGTCTCCTCCGGCGTCGCCGCTGTTCAGCACAAGCGTCCGTTTTCCCGCCGCGCCCCGGAAAATCCCCTTCGGATGGAGGGCCAACCGGGCCAGGTCAACCGGTTCGATGGGTTCCCCATTCTCCTTTCCGATGATGGGTCGAACAAGTCCTGGGCGATGGACGACAGTCGTGTCGATGGCATTTCCGACGGCCCCGAGATGGAGAACACCGACCGTCAGATCGCTGCGAGAAGGCACAGCCGGTTCATGGGCGGCCGGCGCTTTGATCAGGCGGCCGCCGGCGCCGTCCGCTTCGATGACCAGATGCCAGGAACATCGATAGTCACAAAGGCGATCCACCCATTCCGGCGGAACGCCTTTCACTTTTTCATCGGAAAAACTCCGGAACCAACCGGCCCGGCCGAAGCGCCCCAGGTCGGAGAGCACCTGCAAGAGCCCAGGTTGAAATTCCTCCTGAAAGATGGGCGCCAGGTGCTCCACCTGGGCATAAGCCATTCGGGTGGTCGTCGTCAACACATAGGGGATCCGTTCTGCTTCCCACTGGTCGGTGAGAGACATCAGAAGCGAACTCTTTCCGCCTGCCCCGACGACCGACAATACCGTCGGGCTCATGATGCCTAACGCCTCTGATAACCGCACCGTATCTACCTCCGGAACGAACGCTTCCTCACTGCGTTACGAATACTCTTATCGGACGATCCCGGCCCTGCGGACGACACGGTTGATGGCTTCACTCGCGTCGCGGAGCAGGTCCTTTTCATCGATCGTGGTCAGTTTCCCTTCCTCATAGACGATTCGACCGTCGACCATGGTCAACACCACGTCGTTTCCCCGCGCCTGATAGACCAGTTGGGCGTACACATCGGCGCCCTCGATGGGGGCGCAGTGAAGGCCGTTGAGATCGAGCATGGCCAAATCGGCCCGCTTCCCCACCTCGAGAGAACCGATGCGGTCCGCCATCCCCATCACCTGTGCCCCGCCTAAGGTGGCCAGCTCAAAGACCTGCCAGGCCGGCATGGCTGTCGGGCCATGGAGCGCTTTTTGGATCAGCGCCGCAGTGCGCATCTCGGTGAAGGGATCGAGGTTGTTGTTGCAGGGGGCGCCGTCGGCCCCGATGGAGACGGCGATGTTCCGGCGGATCATCTCCGGGATGGGCGCGATGCCGGAGCCGAGCTTCAGGTTGCAGGAGGGACAGTGGGACACCTTTATGCGGCGACGTTCGATCAAGTCCAGTTCCGTCTCATCGAGCCAAATGCAATGGGCAAGGATCAGGTTCTCGCCGGCCATGCCCAAATGGTCAAAGTAGAGGACGTTGCGCATCTTGCGCTCTTCCTGGACGATGGCGATCTCGCCCCGGTTCTCCGATGCATGGGTGTGGATCATGACGCCGTAGCGCCGGGCTAGGTCGCCCACCTCGAGGAGCAGTTCCTCGCTGCAGGATATGGCAAAGCGGGGCGCAAAGGCGTAGTGAAGCCGACCATCGCCCTTCCCATGCCATTTTTCCAGGAGATCGACGCTCTGTTGGAGCGAGTCCTCCCGCTGTTCCATCAGGGTGGCCGGAACATCCTGCCCCCAATCCATCATGCACTTGCCGCTTAAGGCGCGGATGCCTGAGTCGACGATGGCTTGAAAGACCGATTCGGTGTGGTGGACGGTGGCCATGTCGACGATGGCGGTAGTGCCGCAGCGAAACATCTCGCCGATCCCCAGCCGGGCCGACGTGTAGAGGGATTCGCAGTCATGGGCGCCTTCGAGGGGCCAGATGCGCAGTTTCAGCCAATCCAGCAGTTCCAGGTCGTCGGCCTGACCGCGAAAGAGGGTCTGGCAGAGGTGGATATGCCCTTGAATGATCCCGGGGATGACCATGCGTCCCTTCGCATCGATGATCCGGTCGGCGACGAAAGGGGATGGGGGGCCGCCTTTAGGGTAAAGATCGCCTCCAGGGTCAGGGTTGCCTCCAGGGCGGATGGCCGAGATCACCCCATCGCAGATAAACAGGTCTCCTCGGATAACTTGGCGTTGCGGATTCATAGTCACGATCAATGCGTCTTTGATGATGATGCGGCGGGACAATCGATTCACCTCAATTCTCGGAAAAGGGTAAAGGGGTTTCCTTCCATCGTGAGCGACACGCTGAGCCTTGGATTTCGCTGCTGACTTTTATCGTTCCTCCCGGTTATACGATAATCCCAAAGCCTCCGGCGAAGCGACGCGGCGGGTCTTCGTCTCACGGGTGACGACGATGAGGACGACGATCGTGAAGACGTAAGGGAGCATCTTCAGGAAGAAGGAGGGGATCTGGATGCCCAGGGTCTGCATGGTGAATCCGAGCACATCGATGGTCCCGAAGAAGAAGCTTCCGAAAAAGGCGCGAACCGGGTTCCACATGCCGAAGATGACGAGGGCGACAGCGATCCAGCCCCGTCCAGCCGTCATGTTCTCCAGCCACGAGGGCGCATAGGCCAGGGACAGGTAGGCGCCGGCGATGCCGGCCAGCATGCCGCCGGCGATGACACAGGCGTAACGGGTGGCAAAAACGTTGATGCCCGCCGCGTCGGCAGCCGCCGGGTTCTCGCCGACAGCGCGCAGCTCCAGGCCGGCCTTGGTCCGGAAGAGAAAAAACCAGATGAGGGCGATCAGCGCATAGCTGATGTAGACGAGCACGTCATGCTTGAAGAGGATCTCGCCGATGACGGGGATTTCGCTGAGACCGGGGATGGGGACGGGTTTGAAGGTGTTGGCCAGGGGGACGCCGATCAGGTTTTTGCCGAGGTAGCCGCTGAGGCCGGAACCGAAGATGGTCAAGGCGAGGCCGCTGACGACCTGGTTGGCCCGCAGGGTGATGCACAAAAAGGCGTGGATGAGGGCCATCAGGCCGCCGGCGACAGTGGCCATAGCCAAACCGATCCATTCGTTCTGGGCGCTATGGGTGACGAGAAAGCCGGTGACGGCGCCGACGAGCATCATGCCCTCGACGCCCAGGTTGAGGATGCCGGCTCGCTCCGTCAGGATCTCACCGAGGGCAGCAAAGAGGATCGGGGTGCCGGCGATGACGCCGGTGGCCAGGAGGGATATCCACATCGATGTTTCCATATTACCGCCCCTCCTTCCCGCCGGTCTTCAGTCGGTAGTTGACAAAGATTTCGCCGCCGACGACGAAGAACAGGATGGCGCCCTGCAGCATGGAGACGGTCGCTGCCGGGAAACCGCTCGTTTGGATGCTGTAGCCGCCGACGAGGAGTCCGCCGAAGATGAAGGAGACGAAGACGATCGCCCATGGGTGCAGCCGGGCCAGCCAGGCGATGATGATGGCTGAGTATCCGTAGCCGGGCGAGATGCCGTGCTGGAGCCGCTGGGTGATGCCGGAAACCTCGGTCATGCCGGCGAGCCCGGCCAGGGCGCCGCTGATGAACATGACCATGAGGATGTTTTTGACGTGGTTCATGCCGGCGTAGCGGGCTGCCGACGGGCTCTCGCCGCTGACGCGGATCTCAAAGCCCCAGCGGGTGTGGCGGAGGACGAAATAGAGAATGGCCGCCGTGATCAGCGCCAAGAGGAGGCCCGTGTGGATGCGGCTCGTCCCGAAGGACGGCAGGATGGCGCTCGGGGAAAAGGGCGCCGTAATGGGGAAATTGAAGCCATTGGGGTCTTTCCAGGGGCCGTAAACGAGGTAATCGACCCAGAGGATGGCGATGTAGTTCATCAACAGGGTGGTGATCGTCTCATTGACCTTCAGATAAGCCCGGGGGATGGCCGGCAGGAGGCCCCAGAGTCCGCCCATAACCATGCCCATGATCGCCATGGCGGGGAGTAACACAAAAGCCGGCCAGTCCGGGTAGTTGAGGGCGACCCAACTGGCGCCAAAAGCGCCCATGTACAACTGACCTTCGGCGCCGATGTTCCACAACTGCATCCGAAAGGCGATGGATACGGCGAGGCTGCAGAGCATGAGCGGGATGGCCTTGACGACCGTTTCCGATATCCCGTAGGAGGATCCGAAGGCGCCTTCCAGCATCAGCGAGTAAACCTTCAAGGGATCCTTGCCGGTGGCGGCGATAAACAGACCTGAAAAGATTAGTCCGATGACGATGGACAGCACCGGGACGAGGACGAGCACCATCGTGGAGGTGTTGCCTCGCTTTTCAAAGCGCCAGTCAGAAAGGCGCAGGCGTCCGGTGAATCCTTGTTTTTCTACCCGATCAGGATGCATCGGCCTTCACCCTCCTCCCTGCGGCATCCATCCGCTCACCTGCCATCATCATGCCCACCGCTTCGATGGTTGCCGCCCGCGGGTCGACGACGCCCATGATCTCGCCGCCATGAAGCACGGCGATGCGATCAGACAGGGCGAACAGTTCTTCCAACTCCTCCGAGATGAGCAGGACGGCGACGCCGGCGTCACGCTGGGCCACCAGGAGGTTGCGGATCGTCTCCATGGCCCCTACGTCAAGGCCGCGCATGGGGTACATGGCCACGATCAGCCGGGGGTTGTTGGAGATCTCCCGCCCGAGGAGCAGCTTTTGCAGGTTGCCGCCGGAGAGCATCTTGACCGGCTCCTTGGCGCTGGCGATTTTCACGTCGAAACGTTGAATGATCTCGTCCGTATCCTGGGCCGCTTTTTTCCAATTGATGACGCCCCGTGCCTCGCCGCCGCCCTTCAACAAGTAGTTTTCGACGGCGTTCATGTTCGGCGCCAGACCGGTGCCGAGGCGGTCCTCGGGGATGTAGCTGACGCCGGCCTGGATCATCGCTTTCGGCGTCGCCTGGGTCATTTCGGCCCCGCTGATCTTTTTCACACCCGTCTCAATGGCCCGCAGCCCGGCCACCACCTCGGCCAGTTCCCGCTGGCCGTTGCCGGCCACGCCGGCGATGCCCAGGATTTCACCGCCGTAGATGTCCAGGGAAAGAGACTTCAAAGCCGGAAGCCCCCGGTCATTGAGGGCGGACACATCGGCCAGTTCAAGGATCTTGTCGCCTCGTTTCGCCGGGGCCTTGTCGGTGCGCAGGATGACCGTCCGGCCGACCATCATCCGCGTCAGTTGTGTCTCGTCGGTTTCCGCCGTGTTGACGGTGCCGACGGAGCGGCCGCCCCGCAGCACTGTGATGCGGTCCGTGTTGCCGAGCACCTCGCTCAACTTGTGGGAGATGACGATGATCGCTTTGCCCTCCCCAGCCATGCGCCGCAGGGTCGCGTACAAGTCCACGGCCTCCTGGGGCGTCAAGACGGCCGTCGGTTCGTCGAGGATGATGATGTCGGCGCCGCGGAAGAGGATCTTCAGGATCTCGACCCGCTGTTGTTCCCCGACAGACAACTGCCACACCTGGGCAGCCGGATCGACCAGGAGGCCGTATTTCTCACTGGCCGCCTTCACCTGGGCGTTGATGGCGCGAATGTCATAAACCTGCCGGATCCCCTTGAGGCCGAGCAGGATGTTTTCCGATACAGTAAAGGGCTTGACCAGCTTGAAGTGCTGATGCACCATGCCGATGCCCTGTGCGACAGCGTCCCGCGGGGACAGCAGTTCCACCGGCCGCCCGTTGATGCGGATCTCGCCGCCATCCGGGCGGTAGAGTCCGGTGAGCACGTTCATCAGGGTGCTCTTCCCTGCGCCGTTCTCTCCGAGCAGGGCGTGAATCTCCCCTTTGCGAACGGCAAAACTGACCCGATCATTGGCCAGGACACCGGGGAATCGTTTGGTTATGTCGATCATCTCGACCATATAGTCCATCACATGCACCCTACCCTATGTTGTCGTTTGCAAAAACAGCCCCGACAAACGGCTTGCCGCCCGCCGGAAAACCGGCGGACGGCGACCATCCTAAAGTTGCTTGAAACCTGCGTCATGAGATGCCTTTGACCTTGGGAAGCCTCTGATTTTACGAAAAAACGTTGTTTGCTGGAGAAGGGCTGTTTGAAGAAAGCGCTTTTCGCATCAACCTTTTTGCTTGAAAAAGGCTGTTGGCGCCGAATGTGTGAAAAAGGGGTTTACTTGGGAATAGTTCCGTCCACACCCTGGACGAACCAGTTGAATTCGAGCATTTCCTTGTCGGTCATCTTGGCGCCTTCTTGCACCTTCACCTGACCGGACTGGTCTTTGATCGGGCCGTTGAAGACGTCCCATTCACCCTTGACAAGGGATTCTTTCTTCTTGGCGATCAGGGCTTTCGTGTCATCGCTTACCATGGCGCCATAGGGGGCGAGGTCGACGATCTTATCGGCCATGGGACCCCAGTACTGCTCAGACTTCCAGGACTTGTCCATAACCGCCTTGACGGTCTTCACGTAGTAGGGACCCCAGTTCCAGACGGGACCGGTCAGCACGGCTTTGGGCGCGAAGGAACTCATGTCGGTGTTGTAACCGACGCCGAACTTGCCTTTTTCCTCAGCAGCCTGCATCGGGGCAGGGGTGTCCTGGTGCTGGGCGATCACGTCGGCGCCAGCGTCGAGAAGGCTCTTGGCGGCGTCTTTTTCTTTGGCAGGGTCATACCAGGTGTTGGTCCAGACAACTTTGACGGTGGCGCTGGGGTTGGCTTCCTTCACGCCCAGGGTGAAGGCGTTGATGCCGCGGATGACTTCGGGAATGGGCATGGCGGCCACATAGCCGATGACATTGCTCTTGCTCTGTTTGCCGGCGGCGAGACCGGAGAGGTAACGGGCCTGATAGATGCGGCCGAAGTATGTACCAACGTTGGGCGCCGTCTTATAGCCGGAGCAATGGAGGAAGGTCACATCGGGGAACTTCTGGGCCACTTTGATCACATAGTCCATGTAGCCGAAGCTGGTGGCGAAGATGATCTTGTTGCCTTTGGTGGCCAGCTCGGTGAGCACCCGCTCGGCGTCAGCGCCTTCCGGCACCGATTCTACGATGGATGTTTCCACATTGGGCACTTCTTTTTCCAGGTACTTGCGGGCCTGGTCATGGGCGTAGGACCAACCGGCGTCGCCGACAGGTCCGACATAGACGAAAGCCACCTTGACTTTGTCTCCGGCGGCTTTGCTGTCGCCGGCAGGTTGGGAGGCGGTAGGTTGTCCGCCGCAGCCGGCCAGCACGAGACCGAGGACGAGGGCTAGGCTTAAGAGAATCGCCAGCGTCTTGGATTTGAATTTCACGAATGCATCCTCCCTGCTTTGTTTTTTGTTGTATTTCGGGCTGTTGTAGCGAGGGTTGTTGGTTCCCTATCCCCCGCCGACTTTTCCATCCCTCCTCACGCAAGTTCTATGAGTCACAAATAAAAGGCCCTTCACCACGCGGCCTCTTCCCTTCGCGGTGAAGGGCGCCATTGCCCTTCTGTCATTCCATTCGCTGATCCGATCCAGTTCCCACTGATACTTGTAATTTTATTCCCAGAACGGTTGAAAAGCAAGACCTGAACAGCCTATTCCTGACTTTCGGCTTCATTTTTCGCCGTTTAAGGTGAAAGACGCCGTGGCTTTTTGACCGGCCATGGTGGCTTTTCCCTCTTTTGTAAAGTCTTCAGTTGGGTTGAACTTGTACGGCAAATACGGGGCGTAGGCCGATGAAAAGGGGATCAGTCTTTTTGTCGGCTCGCGGCGATCTTCTCGTTGTAGATTTTCACCTTCGCGTACTGATCTTCCCAGAAGCCGGCTTCGCGCATGGCGTTGAGGAAGTCGATGCTGTAGCCGAACTTGAGCCAGTCCTTCTCCTTCTGCTGGAAGAGCCGCTCTTTTTTGTCGGCGCGCCGGACATCAAA
Organism: Heliomicrobium undosum; assembly: GCF_009877425.1. Taxonomy (NCBI): domain Bacteria; kingdom Bacillati; phylum Bacillota; class Clostridia; order Eubacteriales; family Heliobacteriaceae; genus Heliomicrobium; species Heliomicrobium undosum. The sequence goes on from NZ_WXEY01000010.1 coordinate 8,637, forward strand.
GACCTGCTGGTCATCGGCGCCGAGGAAGATGTCCTTGGCCCACCGTTCAAGGACGAAAGGCGCCGTCTCCAGGTAACGGTTGTCCAGGTCTTCCATGACGGAGTGGTAGCGGTCAAAGCCGTCGGTGGCGACGGTGACCACGTTGTCGCCAGGGCCGAGGCGGAGGAACTTGGCCATCTTGATGGCGCCCAGGATGTTGCAGATTCCCGAGGGACCGAACCAGTCGCGAATGGACAGGGCGAAATCGCGGTCAACACCCATCTGGACGAGGGCCTCTACGCCGTCCCGGAAAACTTTCAGTCCCTGGACCGTTTCCTCGTCCCGGATCAGGATGATGAAATCGGTGGTCAGCACGTTGTGGATGAGGGTGCACATCTTGTCGCCGATGCCCTCGATGCGGTGCTGGCCGCGCCCACCGTTCGCCAGGGTCGAGCACTCATAGGGTTCCAGCGCCCCGATCTTGGCCTCCGGGAAGACGGCTTTGATCTGATCACCGGCGGCGAGGGTGCCGGCTGATCCGGGGGCGGAGACAAAGCCGGCGACGCGCCCGTTGCCGACGCCCTGGACGGCCTCGATGGCGCTGTTGCCGGTCACGTGGCGGTGGAAGCGGTAGTTGGGGAAGAGTTCGAACTGGGCCAAGGCTTTGTAGGCGGGGTTTTTCATCATCTCATGAGTCCGTTCCAGCGTCAGGATCACATCGGATTCACTGCCTGGCGTCAGTTCCAGTTGGCCGCCGTATTTTTGGATCCGCTCATAGCGCTCCTTGCTCATGTTGTCGGGCATGATGACGATAGCCTTAAAACCGAGCAGGTTGGAGATGTAGGCGGTGCCGATGCCAAAGTTGCCTGTCGACGGACCAAGGATGGTATGTACGCCGGGGACGATCTCGCCGTCGACAAGCCCTTCGATCAGGGTGCTGTAGGCAGGGCCGACCTTGTGGGATCCCGAGGGGAAGCCGTAGCCAAGCATGACGACGATGTTGGCGTCAACACCGGTGAGAGCCGGCGGCAGGACGACCTTGCGGACTCCGTTGTCGCTGTTTTTCCAGGTGATATTGAAGAGGTTGATCGGGTCCAGTTCGTTCTCTCGCAGCGCCGCGAGCGCCTGGGAACGGAGCGAGGCGTCCAGTGTCTCCGGGTGCAGCATCTCATCGTAGGTCGGTCCAAAGGGAATCCGGGTCATATCTCTTCCTCCTCCGGGGGTAAAACCCATATTGGGCGAACCCCGATGTTGTGAAAGCACTGCCATTTTCTTCTTCGCCGTGATTGTGCGAACTTCCTCCTGATACCGTGTTGCCTCTCGCCGGTGGGTGGACCCAATGTTCCGGTATGTCGCCTGTTAGGGATTGACGATGCGCCGGACCGCATCCAGTTCCGGCGCCACCGGCAAGGGCTGCCCAGCGGCCCGAATGGCGCTGGCGATGTCTTTCAAGCCGTTGCCGGTGACGATGAGGGCCACCGAATCGTCAAGGCTGATGATCCCTTGACGGCGAGCCTCCTGGATGCCGGCCACGCCGGTGACGCCGGCCGGTTCGCCGAAGACGGCGGCCTTGCGGGCCAATGTGGTCATCGCTTCGAGGATGGCATGGTCAGGTACGGCGACATAGGCCCCACCCGATTCTGTCACGGCCCGCAGCCCTTTGACAAAATTGCGGGGGTGACCGACAGCGATGGAATCAGCCAGGGTATCGGCCTCGCAAGGGGTGAGCCCTTTTCCCTCCCGCCAGGCGGTGACGAAGGGTTGGCAACCGGCGGCCTGCACGCCCAGGATCTTCGGTGTCTTTTCGATCCAGCCGATGCGCTGCATCTCTTTGAATCCTTTCCAGACGCCGCCGATGGTGCAGCCGTCGCCGACAGAGACGACAACCCAGTCGGGGAAGGTTCCCCGTTCCCGGAACTGCTCGACCAGTTCCAGGGCGACCGTTTTCTTCCCTTCAATTAAGTAGGAGTTGATGGCGCAGTTGCGGTTATACCAGCCGAAGTGGCTGCTGGCCGCCATGCATAGTTCCCAAGCCTGGTCATAGGTCCCCTGGACGGAAAACACCTGGGCGCCGAAGACGAGCAACTGGGCCACCTTGGCTTCCGGCGCCCGCTTGGGCACGAAGATAGAGGCCGGCAGCCCGGCGGCGGCGGCAAAGCCGGCCAGTGAGGAAGCGGCGTTGCCGGTGGAAGCGCAGGTGATCCGGGAGGCCCCTTTTTCCAGGGCCTTGAGTACCCCTACGGCGCTGGCCCGGTCCTTGAAAGACGCCGTCGGGTTACGGCCCTCATCTTTCACCCAGCAGCCGGCCACATCGAGCGTTTCCGCCAGCCTTGGGACTGCATAGAGGGGCGTCCAGCCGACCTGCAGGTGGCTGATCCGCTCCGGTTCGGCGACCGGCAGGAGCGGCAGGTACCGCCACATGGAGCGCGGTCCCCCCGCGCTGAAGATGTCAGGATCCATCTCCGCCTTGACGGCTTCATAGTCGTAGATCACGTCGAGGATGCCCTCATGGTAGCCGCAGGCGGGACAGTAATAGTCCACATCGCAGGGATCATACTGTTTCCCGCAATGGATGCACTGAAGCGCTTGCACGTGTTTCATTGTCTCACCTCTGCCTGATCGTACATGCAAAAAGCGGGCCAACGGTGGTCAGCTTTATATATTTATGTATTTCGATAATACAATCACTATCGTATCGCTTTTCTTCCCCAATGAGTTTAAAAAGCAACAAGACAAAAAAAAGAAGATCCGCCTGGTTTAAAACAACTGTCTTGTTTTGATACAACTGTTTCTATATGAAACGCTGTACCCCTTTTAGCGGCTGGCGTCCTTTCCCTTTCCTTCACCGGCGAAGAGCTTTTTCGCCCACTCTCGACCGGTCGGCGTTTCTGCCAGACCGCCCCGCGCTGTTTCACGCAAGGTTGCAGGCAGGGCTGCGCCGACGGAACCCATGGCGTCGATCACCTCGTCGACGGGGATGACGCTCTTGATCCCGGCGAGGGCCATCTCGGCGGCGACGAGCGCTTGGGCCGCTGCCCCGGCATTGCGCTTGACACAAGGCACTTCGACCAGACCGGCGACGGGATCGCAGACGAGACCCAGCATGTTTTTCAGGGCCATTGCGACGGCCTCACCCACCTGGGCCGGTCTCCCGCCACAGAGGTCCACCGCTGCGCCGGCCGCCATCGCCGCCGCAGCGCCACATTCGGCCTGACATCCGCCGGCGGCCCCGGAGAGGGTCGCCCGGGAGGCGACGACCATGCCGATAGCGCCGGCCACGAGCAGCCCCTCACCCAACTGCCGGTCCGATAGCCCATGGGACTTGCCCAGGGCGAAAAGCACCGCCGGCAGCACGCCGCTCGACCCGGCTGTGGGCGCGGCGACGATGCGGCCCATGGAGGCGTTGGCCTCCCCCACGGCCAGGGCCATCGTGATGGCTTCGGACAAGACCGGACCGACGACGCTTTTGTCGGGGTTTCCGGCGCGAAAGGCCTCCATCTTGACCGCATCGCCGCCGACGAGGCCGCCGATGGAACGCTGTCCACGCAAGCCGGCCTGGACGCTGTCTCGCATAACCGGCAGCAGCGCCTCCATCCGCGCCAGCAGCGCCGCTTCCGTTGTTTCCATGTCTGTAGCCTGCCGTTGCAGGCAAAACCTTGCAAAAGTGAGGTTTTTCTCTTCTGCCTGCGCAATCCATTGTTGCAGAGACAACTTTTGGGCCACGAATCGCGCCCCCTCGGTCAGTCTATTTGGATGCGTCGCGCCGCCTCGACGGGCGGCAGTGCGGCGATGGCCCGCAGCGCTTCGTCGGTGACCGTCTGATCTGTCTCGAGCACCATCAGCGCCCGGGCGCCCTTCTGCTCCCGCGAGACCCGCATCTGGGCGATATTGATCCCTTGATGGCCTAACACACCTGTCACCAGGGAGATGACGCCAGGCCGGTCACGATGGGTGACGAGCAGGGTGGCAAAGTCGCCTGTCAATTCAACGGGAAAGTCATCAACGCGCGTCACCAGGACACGTCCGCCGCCGATGGAGGCGCCGGTGACCTCAGAACGCCCCCCCTCCTGCCCGGTCAGTTCAAAACGAACCGAGTTGGGGTGGGCCAGTTCGCCCAGATGGATTTCCGAAAAAGCCACTGTGAGTCCGGCCGCCTCGGCGAATTCGAAGGAACGGGGGATGCGCAGGTCGTCGGTAGCCCAGCCGAGCAGGCCTGCCACCAGGGCCAGGTCGGTGCCGTGGCCCTGGTGGGTCTCGGCGAAGGAACCGTGGAGGCCGATGCGGGCCTCCCGGACCGCTTCGCCCAGGATGAGACGGGCCACATTGCCGAGGCGCACAGCGCCCGCCGTATGGGAGCTGGACGGGCCGATCATGATCGGCCCGATCACATCGAAAATATTCATGGGTCCGCTCCTGTGCCTGTCCTATCCGCTTTATTTCAATTCATTGCTTATGGGCTCCGGTGTTAGTGCCCACTCCATGCAAAAGCGCCTCGATACGCCGCTTTTTTACACAAGCCAAGCCGCTGCTTTCTGGCGCTTACTGCATAAACTCCTCAAAGTTCGGCTCCACTGCCCTGGGCGCGTCACCCCAGAGGCGTTCCAAAGCATAGTGATCGCGCGTCTCGGGGCGGAAGATGTGGACGACCACGTCGCCGTAATCCATCAGCACCCAGCGGCCTTCCCGGTAGCCTTCGACACGAAAGGTGCGGCGGTCGTAGTCCTTCAGTTTTTCTTCGATGTGCATGCAGATGGCCTGCACCTGAGGCGTTGAATTGCCGTTGCAAAGGACGAAGTAGTCGGTCACATTCGACTTGCCGCGCAGGTCGAGGAGCATGATATCGTAGGCTTTCTTATCGGCGGCCGCTTCCGCCATGGCGATGGCCGCTGCTTTGCTGTCTTGTACCAAGTGATCGGTTCCTCCCTGACATTAATGTTATCAACTGGGATTTTGGGGTTTTTGTTTAGATATGTTGTTGACCGCCAGCTCCATCTGTATTCCGCTCGAGGAGCATCTGATTGCGCATGTCCACCGTGAGGGGATGCAACAGCGTCCCCTTACGGAGGACATGCTGGATCGTCTGGTCTAGGCAGGCGAGGACAGCCCGGTCCAGCGACTGTTCGGCCAGGGTGCGGAGCGTTTCCACTCCCTTGTAAGACCGGTTAGGCTCGATCTTGTCGGCTAGGTAGACGATTTTCTCCAATAGGCCCATGCCTGGATACCCCACCGTATGATGACGCACGGCCCTAAGCACTTCGTCATCGTTCAGACCATATACCCTTGCCGCCCACCAGGCCCCGGCGTAACCGTGCAGGAGTTCCGCCTGTCTTCGCTCCCATGGTTCAAGCGTGACGCCCGCTTCGTCACAGGCTTGCAGCAAACGGTCGGATGACCATTCGCGGGCAATGTCGTGGAGCAGACCGGCGACACATGCTCGCTCGGGATTTGCACCCCAAAGGACAGCCAATCGGAAAGCCGTTTCGCCGGTCCCCACAATATGGACGTAACGCCGCGGGCTCAGCTCGCGGGCTAAGTCTTCTTTAAGACGCCGGTTGATGGCTTGCCAATCCCCCAACAGGATCATCCTTTCCGTCATGGACAATAATAACCTCCTACCTATCTATCACAAAATGATTATTATTGTTTATGACGTTTATAAATAATTATCCTGTATGGCTTTCATGAATCTTGCTTTCTGAAAACCTGGTGAAGGGAACAGACTTCACACGAAACAAGGCCATTATCGTTAAAAGACCTGCATCCGTGAGCCGATCATTCCTAGCTTACTACAAATAAAACAAAAAGAATAGATGTATCGGTCGTTAGGTCCGACCCGGAATAGCTTCGGACAGTCAAAAAACATGCCTGCTCAAGTATGTTTTACTTTTTTCGTCCGGTAAATACTAAGAACTTGTTTCTTTTTTTTACCCTTATAGATATCCCTATGATAGTGTTCAATTTCTACCATAGGGATGTTCCATCATAGCAGCCTTTTTGGAAGTTGCGTTGCGTCAGAGAAACCGGGGTATATGAATATTAATTAGAACGCGGAATTTTATTTGGATCATTTGGATCACTAGAATAGGGCAGGTATTTATTGCATCCGTCGATTAAGCCTACAACGTAAAGCTCCCTATTGCTACTGTTGATAAAAATGTCTCCAAGTTCCTGTTTATCAGAATAACCGTCATGGTCACTATCGGTATTATAGGGATCTGTAGGCTTAATGGGTATTTCTTGTCCATCTTCCGGTTGTAGCAAAACAAAACCTTTACGCTCAGCCCAATCGGAGATTCCGTCTTTATCTGTATCTTTGGTTAAGTTTATGTTTCTACTCAATGCGATTTGATCAAATGTTGTTTCGATCAAACTTGCATCTCTCACGACAAAATACTCACCGCCAGTATCATTAGCAATCTTACTTAAAAGTTCTTTGTTGTGAGTTTCTCCCAATCCTATTGTGTAGATATGTAACCAGTTGCTATACGCTGCATCCACTTGGGCCTCCAAAACGGAGGGTTGCCCGTTTTCATCATTGCCATCGGTTAAAAGAATAGCTAACTGTGATCTATCATCTATCCACCCAACCTTATGAAATTCTTTTATTGCTACTTCTATACCGCGGCCAATGTTTGTGCCTCCGCTAGAATCAATCGCGTCAATCGCTGAGTGTAATGCATCTTTATTGTTACTCATACTTGCGCGAACTAGGGCTGAGTCATCAAAATCTACGATTGACACTCTATCAATCGATGCTAGTTCGTCAACTAAGTAATTAGCCGCCTTTTTTCGCAGACTATTTTTATCACTTTCTTTCATACTGCCCGAACTATCTAAAATAATAACTAAATCAACGGGCCTTCTTCTATTGGGGTTATACTTGCTGTTTTGATTTATCAAGCTTTTTGTTCTTATCAAATCATCATACTTTCTACAGGGGGAGAACTCGCTCCGGTACTTTAACCCTCCTGCTTCTACTTCAAGTACTATGACATCTTCTTTTTTATAATTTTCTATCGATTCTTTACAATATCCCTGAGTAAATTTGACTGGTATTCTTCTTTCACCATCTTTTCCTGTAATGATTATATTTCCCATTCCGTTATATTTAATCTCTTCCCCTATGTTTTTCTTCCACTCATCATCTTTATCGATGTGGTGCTTAAAAAGGCCTTCCACTAATACACTATCCCGTTCATCCCTTTTTACGCTAAAATCCAATGTCATTGTCGGAATAAAGCTGTTAATTACTTCTGCATTTGCTCGAATTGCTAGTGGAATTAAATATTTAGATTGTTCACGCGCAAAATATATAGGAACATGATAGGATTTCGTAGTCGGATTATTCCTTGTAAAATATGATTTGTACTCCTCTTCTATCAATGGCACATAAATATCGTTGTTAAGTCTAATCCCATAGGATATGCCATCCTTTCCTTTGACAACTCCAGGAGTGTTAAACTGAGGTGAATCATAATTTGCTTTTTTATTTCTCGGTAATATACTAGGATTGTCAATATTATTGTCACCTTTGTTATAAATTGTGTCATCTGAATAAAAGTTTTGATTTGTATATTTGGATAACAAATCAAAAATATTTTCTAGCTTTAACCCTTTGTCCTTACTCTCTTTTATAGAAAAAATACTATTTAGGAGATTGTCCTGCATATTAGAACTAGCGAAAGTAACGTATTTTTTATTTGTATCTACTGTGTCTTCTATCGGTTCTTCTCTCATATGTCCGTCATTTCGAACGTGGGCAGGTTGGGTCATATCGGCAACTAAATGCATTGTATGCCCTAACGCGCGAAATGATTCCGCAAAAAATTCGTCATCATTTTTTTCCATACCATTTTTATAATATGTTAGCGCCTTTACCCAGGAAGAGCCTCTTGAATCGTTTGCTTTTGCCCATTCGTTAGACAAAGCCCACTTTTTTGCCGATATTTGTGGGTTAGGAACTACACCCGGAATATCGGTTAAATAATCTGTACCGTTAAATTTCCTTAATGGATCATAAAAATGTCGTAACCCCATATCGATGGCAGGAATATCGGCTGAATAGCCACCTTCTATTAACCATTCCTTCATCGTGTAGTTTCGATCACTAAGAAGCCCCTTTGGTTCGGTAATATTCAATCCAATATTTTTTGTAAAATTATTTATGTCAAAACCATTTCCTGTAAATTTTATCTCTGCAAACTTAATATCGTTATATTTTTTGGACGAATTAGTAATACTGTCAATGAAAAAGTCATAAGATTTTTCATTGATCGTTGGGTGTGTATTAATATTTCCCCAACTATATCCTTCTGTTGGGTTTAAGAAAAAGCAGGCAATTAACAAAAATAAAGTAAAATACCGCATTTACTTCATCACCTCTTATTTTCTTAAAATGATTCGAAGAACCATTGGTTATTTATTTTAATCATTTTTATGTGAAAAACTTTTGAATCAAACGGCAATGCTAGTTCCCCGCTCTTTACTATCTCTTGATTGATTATTTTATCCGATGTAACAAAAGTTAATTTAGCTTCACTAAATGGTTTCGCCATATCTGGCATCAGTTCTCTGTATTTTTCAAAAAAGGGACGATAGTGCTCCATCTTCTCGGGTGTAAATAAATTCATAGTTTTTTCAATATCCCTGTCATGCAATGATTTTTGGAGTACACTTATAGTCTCTTTAACTTCTATTTGTTCTTTTAGTAACTCTTTTGATGTTATAACAACACTATACGTTTCCGGTATCCAGTCCACAATAGTGTCATGGCTTTCCGCTATAAACCTCAATGGAACCATAGTTCTATTGTCGTTAATTACTGCATTCGTATCTAACGAAATTGTTAAATTATTTACCAAAGCGTATTTCTTACCAATTTCTAAATAGATTTTTGTGTTTTTATAATTAATCTCTACGGCGTTGCTCTTTTCGTTCCAATTTACATTGCTACCTAAGTGCTCCGATATAAATCTAATCGGAACCATCGTTCTATTGTCTTCGTTTATGTAAGGCTTACTGTCCGGAAAATTTACTCTATCACCATCTACATATACAGTGATTTCTTTTGCGTAACCATAGGTTACAAAAAAAATCAGGTTAAAGAGTTGGGCCATCCCTATGATTAGCATAATTAATTTTTTTTTCACGTCTTTGCCTTTCTCCTCTATCTTTATACTGCGAGATAAACAATACGGCATATGATAGAAAAATCCTACATAGTGAATTAAATATTTTAATAGACTACTCTATTGTAATAAATAAACCTCCTATCCCGTTACGGTCTAGGAGGTGCATATAAATTCTTTTATTGGTCCTGTCTGGGCTTGGCCTCGTTGACGGTCAGCATCCTGCCTTCATACTCGGCGCCGTTCATGGCTTCCACCATGCGCTCGGCGTCTTCATCTCTGACCTCGACGAAACCGAAACCTCTTGAACGGCCAGTCTCTCTGTCTGTGATGATCCGGCTGCTCAATACCTCCCCATAAGGGGAAAAAAGATCTGTCAGGTTCTCGGGCTTGGTTGCCCAAGGCAAATTGCCCACATAGAGGGTCCGAGTCAATTCCATTCACCTCACCATAAACCCTGATTCTCGGCTTCAAGCGATGTTCTTTTTCGCCCTGCGCTCGCGACTTAGTATGACCGGAAACGGCGGGGTTATTCGCGAGGCTGCCGATGGCAGGATGATGGATGGTAGCTTCCGGTTTCGACAATGCGGTGGATCACCGGCTCAGGCAGAAGGTATTTGACGGAGCGACCTTGATAGAGGCGCCGGCGGATATCGGTGGAGGAGATGGCCAGGGCCGGCACCTCGACCAGGTGGATCCGCCCGGAAAAAGCCTCCATACGCGCCACCGCTTCCCTGAGGTGGTCCCGGTCATAGCCGGGGCGGTAAGCGGCGATGAAGCGGCATTCGGCCATCAACTGGTCGATCTGACGCCAGGTCATGATCTCCAGGATGGCGTCGGCGCCGGTGATGAAGAAAAACTCGGCCTGCTCTCCGTACTCACGCCGGAAGGCGCGGACCGTATCAATGGCGTAGGAATAGCCGGGGCGGCTGACCTCTACGTCGGACATGCGAAAACGGGGATTGGAACAGGTGGCCAGTTCGGTCAGCCGGTAGCGTTCCCAGGGATCAGTGACAGCCTGGTGTTGCTTGTGGGGCGGTCGGCCTGAAGGCACAAAGACGACGACGGATAGGTCGAACAGATCGGCCGCTGCTTCGGCCGTCACCAGGTGGCCGTAGTGGACAGGGTCGAAGGTTCCGCCCATGATGCCCACGCGGACCATTGCTTCCCCTGTTTGCGCTGCCTCGTTTTTGGGCACTTTGATTTTAGGCACCTTGATCCCGAAGGTGGTGTCCACCCACTCGTAGTTGGCCAGGTCTTCGGGGATGGAGATGACGACACCGTGGGGACCGATGATAAAGCCCTTGCGCTCAACAGGGTGATTAACGGATCTGTCCATCGCCGTAGCAGACGTACTTGATCGTCGTCAACTCATTTAATCCCATAGGGCCGCGGGCATGCAGTTTTTGGGTGGAGATGCCGATTTCGGCGCCCATTCCGAATTGGAAGCCGTCGGTGAAACGGGTGGAGGCGTTCACATAGACGGCGGCGGCGTCGACACGGCGGGTGAACTCACGAGCTCGGCTGTAGTCGCGGGTGACGATGGCCTCCGAGTGACCTGTCGAGTATTTGCGGATATGTTCCAGTGCCTCGTCAAAGCTGTCGACGATCTTCACGGCCAGGATCAGGTCGAGAAACTCAGCGGCATAATCCTCATCGGTAGCCTCCTTGATCCCGGAAAAGAGGCTCAACGTGCGGGGGCAGCCGCGCAGTTCCACGTTCATCTCCGTCAACAGTTTGCCGATATGGGGAATGAACTTGCGGGCCACATCCTGGTGGACGAGGAGCGACTCGGCGGCGTTGCAGACGCCGGGGCGCTGGCATTTGGCGTTGATGATGATTTTTTCAGCCATCTCCAGGTCAGCGTCGGCGTCGACGTAGACGTGGCAGTTGCCCACGCCTGTCTCGATGACCGGCACGGTGGCGTTTTTGACGACAGCCTGAATCAATCCGGCGCCGCCGCGAGGAATGAGCACGTCCAGGTATTCGTTCATGGTCATCATCTGCTGGGCCACTTCGCGGCTCGTGTCCTCCACCAGCTGGATCGCCCCTTCGGGGATGCCCGCCTCTTCAGACGCTTTGGCGATGACCTTGACGATGGCCATGTTGGATCGGATCGCCTCAGAGCCGCCGCGCAGGATGACGGCGTTTCCTGTCTTCAGGCAGAGACCGGCGGCGTCGACGGTGACGTTCGGCCGGGCTTCGTAGATGATCCCGACGACGCCAAGGGGAACGCGCACCTGGCCGATTTCCAGGCCGTTGGGGCGGCGCCACTGGCCCTTCACCTCGCCGATCGGATCGGGCAGGCTGACAAGGGCGTAGAGGCCTTCCGCCATCTCTTCGATGCGCTTTTTGTTCAGCATCAACCGGTCCAAAAGCGCCTTGGACATGCCTTTTTGCCGTCCCGCCTCCACATCGAGGGCGTTGGCGGCCAGGATCTCTTCTTCCTGGGCCACCAGGGCGTAGGCCATCGCTTCAAGGGCCTTGTTTTTGACCTGCGAGGACAAAGACCCCAGTTTGTAGGCGGCGTCCTTGGCTTTTTTGCCCTTCAAGGACAGTTCGGAATACATGATCATGCCTCTTTCCCCCTGTTTCGCCTTTGGTTCTTTTGCGCGTGCGCTATCCGATATGCCGGGAGACCATGACGGTCAGATTGTCCCGGTGAACAACCTCGTCGACGCCTTTCATGCCCAGAGCGGCTTCGATGTCCTGGCACTGTTTCCCCATGATGCGCCGGACCTGATCGGCCGAGTACTGGGTAACGCCGCGGGCCACTTCCAGGCCTTCCGGCGAGATGATGCTGACCATGTCTCCGCTCTGAAAATCACCTTCGGCGCCGGTGACGCCGCAAGGAAGCAGGCTTTTGCCGCCCAAGACGATGGCCTCGGCTGCGCCGGCGTCGATGTGGACGCTGCCGCTGGAGGCGGAGCCGAAGGCCAGCCAGCGTTTGTAGCCGGGCAGCGGCGTTTCGTTGGGGATGAACAATGTCCCCACCTCTGCCCCGTTCATGATCTCGCGAAGCCCGTTGGGGCGGCTGCCCTGGGCGATGACCATGGCCACGCCCGATTCGACGGCGATCTTGGCCGCTTGCAGCTTCGTCGCCATGCCGCCGGTGCCCAGGTTTGTGCCGGCGCCGGCGGCCATCGCCTCGATCTCCGGTGTGATCTCGGGCACCTCGGGGATAAAGACCGCCTCAGGATCAACGCGCGGGTTGGCTGAATAGAGTCCGTCAATATCGGTCAGCAGGATCAGCACGTCGCCTTGGACCAGGCCCGCCACCAGCGCCGACAGGGTGTCGTTGTCGCCGAAGCGGAGGCGGATCTCGTCGATGGCGACGGTGTCGTTTTCATTGATGATGGGGATGACGTTCATCCGCAGGAGCGCCTCCAGGGTGTTGCCGGCGTTGATATAGCGCTCCCGGAAGGCGAAATCGTCCCGCGTCAGCAGCACCTGGGCGACGACGAGGCCGTACTCGGCGAAGATCTTTTCGTACATATGCATCAGAATGCCCTGGCCGACGGCGGCGCAGGCCTGTTTTTCCGGCACCGATTTGGGCCGCTTCTCTAGGCCTAATCGCCCCATCCCGGCGCCGACGGCGCCGGAGGTGACCAGCATGACCTGATGGCCCCGGTTGGAGAGATCCGCCAGTTGCCGGACGAGCTTTTCCATCTGCTCCAGGTTGAGCTTGCCGGTCCCGTGGGTCAAGGTGCTGGTGCCCACCTTGACGACGACGCGACGGGCCTTGGGCAGGTCTTGGCGTCCAAACAATGGGCGCACCTCCAAAGTGAATTCATTACATGAAATGAAATGAGCGGCAAATCGTATGAATCGACAGCGACCTGTATTGTACTGTATACAGGATCGCCGGTTTTGTATTGTGCTTTATTCTCGACGCAACGAGAGTTTCCTGCCTTGACCCTTTTTACACATTTTTTTCAGAATCGAGCAAATTGAGCAAATCGTTTACTTTCCGTCATCTTCACGATCGGCATACTGAGCCGCATACTCGATAAAGTCAAACTCCAGGTCGCGGATGCGGACCGGATCGCCGTGCTGGCAACCGGCATCTCGCAAGGCCTGATCGACGCCCATGACATCGAAGATGCGCTGCAGGCGGGCCACCGATTCCTCGTTTTCCATGTCGGTCATGGCCACGTGGCGCTCCACTTCCTTGCCGGTGACAACAAAAACGCCTTGTTCGTCACGGTGGATCTTGAAGCGTTCCTCTGTCTTGCCGGTAAAGCGGACATCCATGTGGGCATCGGCGGTGACCGTCTCAAAGACGACAGGCCCCAGTTCCTCCAGCCCTTTGTGAACATGGTAGATCAGCGGGTCCAACCCCTGCCGTGTGGCGGCGGAGATGGGGAAAATGACGGCCTCTTCGCCAAGCTTTTCCCGCAGGCGCGCCAGGTTTTCCTCGGCGCCGGGCAGATCCATTTTATTGGCGGCGACGACCATCGGCTTATCGGCCAGTTCGGGTTTGTAGAGGGCCAGTTCCCGGTTGATGGCGTCGTAGTCTTCCAGGGGATCGCGCCCCTCGCTGCCGGAGATGTCCAGGACATGGATCAGATAGCGGGTGCGCTCGGTGTGGCGCAAGAAGTCATGGCCCAGGCCGGCGCCGGTGTGAGCGCCCTCGATCAGCCCGGGGATGTCGGCCATGACGAAGCTCTGGCCCTCGGCGATACGTACGACGCCCAGGTTGGGTTCGAGGGTCGTGAAGTGGTAGTTGGCGATCTTGGGACGGGCTGCCGAGACGTTGGCGATGAGGGTCGATTTGCCCACATTGGGGAAACCGACGAGCCCTACGTCAGCCAGCAGCTTCAGTTCCAACTCCAGCCACTGCTCGTCGCCGGGTTCGCCCTTTTCGGCGATCATGGGCACCCGGTTGGTGGAACTGACAAACTTGGCGTTGCCTCGTCCGCCTCGCCCGCCCTTGGCAGCGATGTGCTGCTGACCGTCGCGGGTGATGTCGACCAGGATCTTGCCCGTCTCGGCGTCTTTCACGACAGTGCCGATGGGCACCCGGACGGTCATATCCTCGCCGTCGCGGCCATGCATGTTCTTGCCCATACCGTGCTCGCCCCGCTCGGCCTTGTAGTGGCGCTGGTAGCGGAAGTCGACGAGGGTGCGCAACCCTTCGTCGCCGATGAAGATGACGTTGCCGCCGGCGCCGCCGTCGCCCCCGTTAGGGCCGCCTTCAGGAACGTATTTTTCGCGGCGGAAGGAGACGATGCCGTTCCCCCCGTCACCGCCTTTGACGAATATCCTCGCCTGATCGTAAAACAACGGCGAAAACCTCCTATTGGAATCGAACCTTTACTGTCAGTTCAATGATGCTGTTACGGTGCTGATGTTTAATGCGTAACCCTGCTGCAGTTCTGACGCAATGCTACGGATGACTATTTCTTGGTATCTTCTTGTAAAAAGGTGGACAATTCTACCATCGCCATCGTCTCATCACGGCCCAGCCAGTATGCTTTCAGAATGGGCTCAGGGCCGCAAAAGCGCAGGCACAGCGCCGGTTCCTCCTCTGACTGGTCCTGCGTCGGGAGTAATGACTCGATCGTGGCCGACGCAGCAGACGCAAGTCGGCGGGCGTTGTTCTCGGCCTGCCATGGTTGCGGGTCCCATCCCCGGTCAACCTGGACACGCAGGTCAATGGCCCGTTCCCGCAACTCCTGACCTTTGAGCAGCAGATGGGCGATGACCGGCAGGATGCCGAGGGTCATGATGCCGCCGGCCTCCTGGATCCGCTGGGCCACATGGCGGAGGTATTCGAGGGAGCGCTCCCCTCGCCCCACCTGGATGTAACCCAGGATCGTCTGCAGATGGTTGATAAAATCGTGACGGAGTTCCCGCCACAGTTCAACCCATTCAGCAGCATCGGGACTAAAGCCGGCCATGTGTGTCCCAGCGGGACAACTTCCTATCGGGGCATTCCAATCCGGTGCTTCCGGAAAACCACTCTCCGCCATTGGAAACCACTCCTGGCGGCGCCGGATCCCCGTAGATGGACGTCATGCTGTAATTCCGGCGCACAGTATTAATATTGACAAAAAGCCCCCGGATTTCTCCGGGGGCTGCTTTGTTCTTAGACAGCGTAGACGCTGACCTGTTTTTTGTCCCGACCTTTGCGTTCGAATTTAACGACGCCGTCGATCAGGGCGAACAGGGTGTCGTCACTGCCCAGACCCACGTTGTTGCCGGGGTGAATCTTGGTGCCGCGCTGGCGGACCAGGATGTTGCCGGACAAAACGGCTTGACCGTCGCTGCGCTTGACGCCCAGGCGTTTGGCTTCGGAGTCGCGACCGTTTCGGGAGCTACCGACACCTTTTTTGTGGGCGAAGTACTGCAGATTCATGACTAGCATGGGACACACCTCCTCTTCTCGACGTGAAGGAAACGCGGATAGACTTCCGCGGTTTGTTGCAGACCAAGGACCATTGTTTCCAGGATGATCTGGGCCGTCCGCGCCGCTTCCGGCGCCAGCGGGTCCCGCAAGAGGCAACTCAAGTCACCCGGCTTGGGGGCGCTCACCTCGGTCGCCTCGGCGCCGAGAAAGTGCTCCAAACCGTTGACAGCTGAGAGGGTCAACGCCGACACGCCGGCGCATACCACATCCTGTCCGCGAGGCGCCGCCCCGGCATGACCCAGGGCTTCAAATCCCAGAATCCGTTGCCCTTCATCGACATAGACCGTTACCTTGACCATGCGCGCCGCCCAGCCTTAGGCTTGGATGGCTTCGACACGGACCTGGGTGAAGGCCTGACGATGACCTTGTTTGCGGCGGTAGTTCTTCTTGGGCTTGTACTTGAAGATGATGATCTTCTTGCCTTTCCCGTGGTCTTCCACTTTCAGCAGGACTTTGGCGCCTTCGACGGTCGGGGCTCCGACCTTCAGCTCCCCATCCTTGCTGACGGCGAAGACGCGGTCGATTTCGACCACATCGCCAGGATTGGCTTCGAGTTTCTCCACCTTGAGCACATCGCCTTGTTGAACTTTGTACTGCTTGCCACCGGTTTCAATAATCGCGAACATGAATGCTACACCTCCCATACTAGACTCGCCAGGTATCAAGGCGCGGCCGAAGCCGACTTCCCAAGCCCGTCCTGAGCGGTTGCGAACAGAGGACAGATACCTACAAATCAGTATTTTATCGAGTTAGGAGACCTTTGTCAAGAGATTCGACTTCATTTTCATAGGGTAGACGGCACTCAACAGAGACTACCCGTTAAAACGATATCCCGTCCCCCAGAGCGTTTCTATATAAACCGGGTTGGCGGGGTCTTTCTCCACCTTCTTGCGTATTTTTTGAATATGGACGGCCACTGTCGCCAAATCGCCGACGCTATCTTCTCCCCAGATCTTATCAAAGAGTTGTTCCTTGCTGAAGACGATGTTCGGATTGGAGGCGAGGAACAAGAGAAGGTCATATTCCTTCGTCGTCATCGGAACCTCTTTGCCATCGACGAAGACCTTGCGTGAAGCCGTGTTAATCTCCAGGCCTTTATGACTGATGACCTCCATGGCTGCTCGTTTGCCTGTCAGTCGCTCATAGCGCTGGATATGGGAGTTCACCCGGGCCACCAATTCGGCGAACCGGAAGGGCTTGGTCAGGTAATCGTCGGCGCCGACAGCCAAACCTCGGATGATGTCGATGTCCTCCGTCTTCGCCGATAGGATGATCACCGGGATCTCCATGCTCTTGCGGATCTCTCTCACAATCTCGTAACCGTCTTTGCCAGGCAGCATCAGATCGACGAGCACCACGTCGTAGATGCCCGAAAGAGCCCGCTTCAGACCCAGCGCGCCGTCGGGAACGATGTCGACCGTATAGCCATTTAGACGAAGATAATCGCGCTCCAGTTCGGCGATGTGGATATCGTCTTCAATGATCAGAATGTGCTTCATGGCTGCTCCTTTCCACCGGGAGCGAAAGGGTGAAACGAGCCCCCTCGTTCTCTCGGCTGGAGACGTTGATCCTGCCGCCATGGGCTTCGATCAGTTCTTTCGCGATGGCCAATCCCAGACCGGTGCTGCCGAGGTCCTTCGTCCGCGCCCGGTCGATGCGGTAGAAGCGGTCAAAGATCAAAGGGATTTTTTCCGCCGGAATCCCTGGGCCGTTGTCCTCGATGCTGAGGCAGACGAAGTCGCCCTCGCTGTACAGTTCGGCGGTGATGGCAAGGCCCGTCTCAGGACCATACTTGACAGCATTGTCGATGATGTTGCGAACAGCCTGATTGATCCGCTTGCCGTCAATGGACACCTGGTGAGCATCGGTGAGGCTATCCTTGAAAGTGAACCGGCATTGCCGCTCTTCCACTTCGAATTTGAATTCCTCCATCAGATCGGCCATGAAGGGACGGATCGAAAGGGATTGGACATGCAGCGCCAGCTTGCCCAGGTCCAGTTGGGAAAAGAGAAACAGATCGTCGATCAGCTTGTTGATGTAGACGGTGTTGCGCTGGATCGTTTTGAGGTATTTCTCCTGCCTTTCCGGTGAGTCCGGAACGCCCTCCATGAGCGCTTCCACATGACCCTGAATCGCCGTGATCGGCGTCTTGAGATCATGAGAGATGTTAGCGATCAAAGTCTTCCGGTTCTCTTCATATTCCTGTTGCAGTTTCTCGCCTTCACGCAACTTCCGAGCCATCTCATTGAATGAAACGATCAGGGCGCCGACCTCATTGGGGATGTCACAGTCGATGGTCACATCGTAGTTTCCCTTGGCGATTTCCTTGACACCCTGGTCAAGCTCTTGAACTGGCGCAAAGAGCCGCTGTTCGAACCGCCGGAGGAAGATGAGATGGATCACTTCCTTCACAACGATGAAGGCGGCGAGAAAAAACCAGATGGCCCTGTTTCCAATCCAGGAAAACAATGCATAGAGGATCAGCAGGTTGAAGAGGAAGACACCTGGTCTCACCCATCGGAAGTAACGGTGAAACTGGCGAAAATCGTGATGATGCCGGTGGTTGTGGAAGTAACGCCTGTTTCTCATCTCATCCTGTTCCCTTTCAGCGATCGCTTACCTGCTTCATAGAAAAAGGGCGACGACAAGATAGTTCTGCCGTCGCTCTCTTTTGTCCTCTTTTTACGCTTTTTACTATATATCCGATCAGGATGACGTCTGCTTTACCAGATAAAACGAACCTGGGAGGTCAGATGCACATCCTGCCGAGTTTCCCCTTCGGCCTGCCGCTTTCCTTCCACGTCGATGGACAGCATGATGATCTCTTTCGCATCGTTGATCAGCGCCTTGCAACGGACCCTTCCCTGCTCATATGGCAACAGTCCATGGACCAGGCCAAGGGGCCCGTGGCAACCATGCTCGCCATGGAATCGCGGCCCACCGTGGAACCCTCGCTCACCGTGGACCTGCCGATCACCGTGGAGCCGCGGATCCCCGTGGAACCGTCGCTCATTGTGGAACCGTGGCCCACAGGGTCCGCCCTCTCTTGGGAAACCGTGCATGCCATGGAGATGCCGCTCTTTGATCCGTTGAGAAATGGCGTCCTTGATATCGGCGGGAAGCGTGTCGGAATCAAAGGTGAGGAGAACTGTCTTGTCTTCCTGTTCCTCCATATGGACGTTGGAGAGAATGGTCAACGCGAGGGACAGGCGCTCAAAGACCCCCTTGATTCCGCGCGGCCCCCCCGGCCTACAATAGCCATGCATGCCATGGTGGAAATGATGGCGCCGTCCGCCAGGACCGCCACAAGGAAGGGAAAACTCGGTGCTGCTCTCATGCTTCAGCACCCGATCACCGTCGTTGACCTCGGCGCTGATCTTGGCCTTCACCCGGTCCGTCACTTCAAAGTCATTTCCGAACTTCAAAACGGTAACGCCGTCTTTCACACCCTCCGCAGTGAGGGCGCCTTTCAAGGTCTCCTTCTCCTTCATCGCCTTGGCAACGTCAAGCAACAGTTTCATTTTGTTCATCAGAACAACCTCCTTCATTTATCGTGTGAGGTTATTCTAATCAGCAAGATCAAACTGCAAATAAAGGGTTTTTAAAAAATTCATAAACGATCATAACCTATTTTTAAATTTGAGACGCTCATCGTCGGGTTTGACGCGGAAAAAAACGCCCCTCGCTCCACAAGTCCGGGGCGTATTGGCCTGCGAGCGGTTTGGGCGGACCGGCGAGTGCGAGCGATGGGGGGGTTTAGGGCGTCTCCCCCTTGGCGACCCTCCCCCGCCCCTCACAACACTCACAAGGCGCAGTCAACAGCGAGGCCAGGCTCTGCCGCACCTTCTTGCGGGTCATCTCCACAAGCCCGAGCGCCGTCAAGCCAAGCACGCTCGTCCGCGTCTTATCTCGCGCCAGGTGGGTCTCCAGCGTCTCCAGCACCTCAGCCCGGTGCCGCTCGTCGCGCATGTCGATGAAGTCGATGACAATGATCCCACCGATCTCACGCAGGCGGAGTTGGCGCGGCACTTCCCGGGCCGCCTCGATGTTGGTCTGGCGGATCGTCTCCTCCAGATTGACCGTCCCGGTAAAGCGGCCCGTGTTCACATCGATGACGGTGAGCGCCTCTGTCTCCTCGATGACCAGGTAACCGCCTGACTTGAGCCAAATCTTAGGCCGCAGGGCTTTTTCGATCTCGCTGTGCAGGTTGTGCTCAGCCCAGAAGTCGCGCCCCTCTTCCAGACGCAATCGGGGGCGCAGGGCCGGCAGGTTCTCCTCGGCCCACTCCCACATGCGGCTATACACATCGATATCATTCACGCGGATCTGTTCGACGCCGTCATCAATGCGATCACGCAAGAGCCGCTCGACCAGGTCGCCGCTGCTCTCGATCAAGCAGGGCGCCGGTCGGCGGCTCGCCTTTTCCTGAATCCGCGCCCAACGCTGCCCCAGTCGGGCCACATCAGCCGCCAGTTCCTCCTCGGAAGCGCCGGCGGCTGTCGTGCGGACGATGAGACCCATCCCGGGTTGGCGCACCCGTTCGGCCAGTTCGCGCAGGCGTTCCCGTTCGGCCGGGTCTTCGATACGCCGGGAGACGCCTCCCTGATCGCCATCGGGCAGCAGGACGACCCAGCGGCCCGGGAGGGTCAGGTGGCAGGTGACCCGGGGACCTTTGCCGCCGATCCCCTCCTTGAGCACCTGCACCGTCACTTCTTGGCCCGGTTTGAGGATATCGCCGATGGACAATTTGGCTCGCAAGTCCTTCAACTGAGCCGGCAAAGCGTCGGCAAGGACGAGGAAGGCGTTCCGTTCCCAACCGATATCAACAAAGGCCGCCTGCATCCCCGGCAAAACGTTCTCCACACGGCCCCTGTAGATATTGCCCACCATAGCGCCCTGGTCGTTCTGCTCCCAGTGGACCTCGACGAGGCGCTCCTCCTCTAGGACAGCCACCTTTGTCCATTCCTTGCCGGCTTGCACGAGGACGGTCTTGTTCATAGGACATCCATAGGCGTCAGCAACCGCTCTCCCTGGGCGACAAACAAACCGAGCCGCAGGATGCGCACCCGCTCCCGGTCAACGGACAGATTGCCGTAGCGGCACACCGCCTCGAGGACCTCCTCGGGGCGCACATTGCCCTCGCTGCCTGTCTGGACAAGCATCTCCAGGATCAGCGCGTCGTCGGTGCGAGATCCGGTCAGTTGAAACAGGCCGGCGCGGATATCCTTTGTCGATACCCCTTTCTTCCCTTCCCGCTCGACAAGCCAGGATGTTTCAGCAAGGCTCCGCGACAGGGCCGCTGCGATGGCCGTCTCGTCGAGCGGCTCTTGCAAGGGGACGCGCAGGCGGTACTGGGCCCGGTTGACGGCGGCCATGAGCGCCTGTGTTCCCGGTGGCACAGCCTTGACGCCATGGATGCCGAATCCCTCCGGCATGGCCTTTTGCAACCGTTCCCGCACCTCTGCCGTATCAATGGCGGCAGCCAGATCGATATCGACATACTCGCCGAAAGAGACGATCCCGACGGCCAGCGCCGACGCAAAGGCGATCTTGGGGTGGGGATTAAAGCCTTCCGAGAAGGCCAGAGGGATGGCAGCGCGACGCATCGCCCGCTCAAAGGCTTTCTGGGTGTCCAGATGAGAAAGCCAGCGGACCGGATCCTGTTTGCTAAAGGCGATCCGGACTCGGAACATGGTCTCCACCCCGCAAATCGATACTTACCCCTAAAGTCGGACAAACGCCGCATCCGGCACAGGTATCGGCCCGGCAGTCCCGGGTCAGCGCTGCGGCCAGGGCGTTTTTATGTTCCCGAATGAGATACCGGCGATCGACGCCGAAGTCGAGGTGGTCCCAGGGCAAGGGGTCGTCATAGCCGATGGCACGGTAGGCGTAATCGGCCGGGTCGACGCCGCATTCCTGAAAAGCCTCCAACCAGGTTTCGTAACGGAAAAATTCGGACCAGCCGTCAAAGACGCAGCCTTTTTGCCAGGCCCGGTGCAACACCTGGCCGAGGCGGCGGTCGCCCTTGGCGAAGACAGCCTCGAGAAAACTGATCCGGGCGTCATGCCAGTTGTAGCTGATCCGGCGGTCGCGGAGGCGCTTCTTCAAAAAGGCCTGCTTCTCCTCCAGGTCGGCCATGGCCGCCTGGGGCTCCCACTGGAAAGGCGTCTGGGCTTTCGGCACAAAGGAAGAGGTGCTGACGGTGACACGGACGCTCTTTTTGATGCCCTTCTCCCGCAGGATCCCCGTCCCCTTGTAGACGACCTGCTCGGCCAGACGGGCGATCCCTTCCAGGTCCTCTTCGGTTTCCGTAGGCAGGCCGATCATGAAATAGAGCTTGAGACCGGTCCAGCCGTTGGAAAAGGCGCTCTCCACCGTCTCCATCAGGTCCGCTTCGGTGACACCCTTGTTGATCACGTCGCGCAGGCGCTGGGTCCCTGCTTCCGGCGCAAAGGTGAGACCAGTCTTGCGCACCTTCTGGACCTCCTTGGCCAGATCGACCGAGAAGGCGTCCACCCGCAGAGACGGCAACGAGAGACCGACCTTCTGCTCCGCATGGGTGGCGATCAATTCCTTAATCAGCGGCTCCACGCAGGTGTAGTCGGCCGTGCTCAAGGAAGTCAGGGCGATCTCATCGTACCCCGTCGCCTTGACCAACGCCTCCGCCTGCCGCTTCAACGTCTCCGGCGACCGCTCCCGCACGGGCCGGTAGATGCTCCCAGCCTGGCAAAAACGGCAGGCCCGGGAACAGCCGCGCAAGACTTCAAGCATGACCCGGTCATGGACCACATCCATGAAGGGCACCAGCGATGTGGTGGGAAAATAGGCCTTGTCCAGATCGGCCACGATCTGCTTCTTCACCTTCGCCGGAACACCCTCCCGGGTAGGCGTCGTGCCGAGAAAACGCCCGTCGGCAGCATACTCGGACCGGTAGAGGGCAGGCACATAGACACCAGGGATGGCCGCCAAATGAAGCAACAGCGCCTCCCGGCGGGAGCGATCCCCCCCTTTCGCCGGGTCGTCTCCTGCCTCTGCTGCGCCCCCGGCTATCGCCCCAAGGCCCGCATCTCCTTTGAAGTCAGCGACGGCCTGCAAGACGCGTGGCAACAATTCTTCTCCCTCACCGAGGAGGATGAGATCCATAAAAGGCGCCAGGGGCTCCGGGTTGACGGCGCAGGGACCGCCGGCCATGATCAGGGGATCGCCGTACACCCGCTCCTCGGCAAAGAGGGGGATGCCGGCCAGGTCAAGCATGTTGAGGATGTTGCTGTAGGACATCTCATACTGCAGAGTAAAGCCGACCACATCGAAGTCGGTCAGCGGACGCCGGCTCTCCAGGGAGAAGAGGGGCACCCCGCGCGAGCGCATGGCTTTCTCCATATCCGGCCAGGGGGCGAAGACACGCTCCATGGCCATGCGCGGCTGTTCGTTGATCAGGTGGTAGAGGATGCGCAGACCCAGGTGGGACATGCCGACCTCATAAACGTCGGGAAAGGCGAAGGCCATGGCCACATCGACGCCAGACCAATCCTTTTTCACCTGGTTATGCTCGCCCCCCGTGTACCGGGTTGGTTTCGTCACCTTGCGCAGCAGTTCATCTTCTAAGATTTGGCTGATATCACTTACACGACTCAAACTGGTATCCCCGCCTCACGCGCTGATTCGTTCAATTATAACCGATGTACAATGGAACTTACGATAAGATTATCCCCTTTATCCCGGAAAGACAACCCCAGAAGACGCTTTTTTGCCCTGCTGCGACACCCTTCTATTTTACTTAAAGGTCCCGAACAGCGAAAAGCGCCTGGCTTCATCCGCCCCTGCGAATCAGTTCCCCTACGGCAAGGTCCTCCTTGCCCTGCAGCATCTGTTGGAGCAGATCGTTCTCACTGACCTGTCCGATGATCGCGCCATTTTCGTCAACGACGGTGACGAGCAGGCAGCGCTCCGGCACGATGCGGGGCAGCAGGCTGGAGACGCGCACATCGCGCCGGGCCACGACCACCTCGCCGTTCCAGGCCGCCTGGCCCGCCAGCTTGCGCCGCTTCACCCGGAGCAGGTTCCAAAAAAACATGGGGCCGTTGCTCCTTTCCTTATGGGCGCCGAGAAAGAGAAACCCGGCGATCAGCGGAAGGTCGAGTCCGTTGCGCCCCCCGTAGAGTCCGGCGATGGCCAGCAGGCCGAAGAGCAGCGCCAATGCCTCCCCCCAACCAGCGGCGCGCAAGGATGCCCGCATGACTCCCCACCGCCCAGCCAGCCAGGCGCGGCAGAGACGTCCGCCGTCCAGGGGGAGGATCGGCAACAGGTTGAACAGACCGATGGAGAAATTGACATTGCGCAAAAAATCGAAATAGTCTCCCCAGTCGATGCCCAGCCGCATCCCCCCTTCGAGGATCAGCAAGAGGAGAAAGGAGAATATGGGGCCGGCCAGGACAACGGGGATCTCGTCGCCGGGACTCTGCTCCAGGCCCGGTTCAAGTCGCGCAACGCCGCCGAAAGGAAAAAACTCGACCTCCTGCACGGCAAAACCTTTGCGCCGGGCGACGAGCACGTGGCCCAACTCATGCCAGGCCACGCAGGCAAAGGCCAGTGCCACTTCCACGGCCACACCGGCCCAGACGTAAAGCGCCGCAAGCACAATGAGCCATTCGTTAATCCGCACGTCCACCCCGGCAAGGCGGACGATCCTCACTGGGGCTGTCCCCCCTTCTCACTCTCCAAGGGGTCGACGCTGCAACCCTCCCGGCGGACCTCGAGATAGAGCTGCGCCTGGCCGTCCGCCTCGCTGCGGGCCAATCGGCCCAACACCGTACCGGGCTCAACCGGCTGGCCGGCTTTCACCTCCAGCTTCTCCAGCGGGCCTACGATACGGACGGTTCCATCATCGGCGATGATTTGAACAAAGTGGCCGCCGTTTTCCACCCATTCCAGGGCCACCTTGCCGGTCACGCCGGCAGTCACCGGCGATCCCGCCGGCGCGGCGATGCGAACGCCAGGATAAAAGTGGCCGCCGCGCTGCCCGAAGGGCTGGACAAGGATGCCCTTCACGGGCGTCTCAACGGGCAGGCCAACCCGAGCCGTTCCGCCGGCAGGGGCGAAGACGGGGGCCACGGCAGCCGCGTCCGTCCAAAGGCCGAGACGCAAGACGGCCTCATGGAGCGCTTCGTATTCCACGTTCTCCGTGGCAACCCGCCGGATCTCCCCTTGCAGCCAGCGGGCCCAGGGCTGGTCGATCTGAAAGAGTTGCCAGGTCGCCGCGAAGAGGGCCAATGAGATGGCCGTTTGCCAAAGCCAGCGACGAAGCGGGGAACCCTCTCCCCTCCCCGGCGGCGATTCTCCCCAGCGAGCCGTGGGATCGCCAGGGAACCAACTTCGTGATGACTGCCCACCGAAACGGCCGAGCCAGCGGTTTCCCCCGCCGAGACCGCCGCCCCCGTCAGCCGCGCCGACCCTTCCGTCTATGGGCGATTCAGCGGCGCCCTCTTTTTCCGCCTCACGAACTGCCTCCCCAGAGGTTGCCGGACGCCTACGCCGGCGGTTCGTGATCCAATCACCGCCGTCGGGAATAATAGACTTTTTCACACCTGTCCCCCCTATCCCCACACCTGATACACTCTATGCGCCAATCTGGAAAAAATAGGACATCCTTTCTTTTTCCAGTCATTCACGCATCGCGAGGAGAGGCGG
Source organism: Heliomicrobium undosum (assembly GCF_009877425.1). Classification (NCBI taxonomy): domain Bacteria; kingdom Bacillati; phylum Bacillota; class Clostridia; order Eubacteriales; family Heliobacteriaceae; genus Heliomicrobium; species Heliomicrobium undosum. Next base: position 33,843 of record NZ_WXEY01000010.1, read on the forward strand.
CGGGCATACTCCTAAGTAGGAGGTGGTGTGTATGGCCCGGATCATCCCCTTGCCTAGACCGAACCTCGCCGGCAAGTGCTCCGAATGTCCGATGGCCCCCTGGTGTTACACCCAACCGGCGGACCGCATTTCCATCAACCCCGTACATACACGAGCGATGAAGCGAGCTTTTGAACAATGCATCCACCGGCGCAGCAATGAAAAATAAGCTGTCGAACGTCCAGGCGATTGTGGGATAGTCCTGATCGCCTTTTTTCTTTGTCCGCCTGCGAAGGACACTTGTGCAAAAAAGAACAAGTGATTATAATATGTGCTTGTCGACACTTCCCCAGTGATACCTAAAACCAAGGCAGGGAAAACTTGTTTCGATCCTCATGTTCCGAAAAAACACCTCTTCCCGAACCTTATGCAATGAAAGGAGCCTCTCTTCATGAACCTCTGGCGGAAAAAATCCCTGGATCAGTTGATCGAGTTCGCCCAAACGAAAACAGGCCTGAATAAAACACTGGGCGCCTTTGATCTGACCCTGCTGGGCATCGGCGCCATCATCGGAACAGGCATCTTCGTGCTGACTGGCATCGCCGCCGCCGAACATGCCGGACCGGCGCTGGTCCTCTCCTTCGTCCTCGCCGGACTGGCCTGCGGCTTCGCCGCCCTGGCCTATGCGGAATTCGCCGCCCTTTGCCCTGTGTCGGGCAGCGCCTACACCTATTCCTACGCCACCTTAGGCGAATTCATGGCCTGGCTGATCGGTTGGGCGCTTATCCTCGAATATGGACTGGCCTCTTCTGCCGTCTCCATCGGATGGTCGGCCTATTTCGTCAAACTTATCGAAGGGCTGGGCTTTCACCTGCCGGCGGCGCTGGTCAATCCGCCGGCAGGCGGCGGGATCATCAACCTTCCGGCCGTCATCATCGTCCTGATCGTTACCACGCTACTATCGATCGGCATCCGGGAAAGCGCCCGCGTCAACAACATCATGGTCTTCATCAAGATGGCTGTCGTCCTCCTCTTCATTGGCGTTGGCGTCTGGTACGTCAAGCCGGCCAACTGGAGTCCCTTTATGCCCTACGGCGTCTCCGGCATCTGGTCCGGCGCGGCCATCGTCTTTTTCGCCTATATCGGCTTTGACGCCGTCTCGACCGCTGCCGAAGAGGTGAAGAACCCGCAGCGAGACCTGCCCATCGGCATCGTCTCTTCGCTGGCCATCTGCACCGTCCTCTACATCATCGTCTCGGCCATCCTGACCGGCATCGTTCCCTATTCCCAGTTCAAGGGCGTTTCCGCGCCGGTGGCTCTGGCCATGCAGGTGGCCGGCCAGAACTGGGTGGCCGGTTTCGTCTCCATCGGCGCCATCGCTGGGATCACGACGGTGCTCCTGGTGATGATGTTCGGCCAAACACGCGTCTTTTTTGCCATGAGTCGAGACGGCCTCCTGCCTCCCTTCTTCTCGAAGGTGCATCCCCGCTTCGCGACGCCCTTTGTCTCCACATGGCTAACCGGGTTAATCGTCGCTTTCGTGGCCGGTTTCGTTCCCATCGGGATCGTGGCGGAGATGGTCAACCTGGGCACCTTGTCCGCCTTCGTCTTTGTCTCCATCGGTGTCATCCTGCTGCGCCGCCAGCGCCCCGAACTGAAACGCCCCTTCCGCTGTCCCGGTGTACCCTTTACGCCCTCGCTTGCCGTGCTGTTTTGCACCTTTTTGATGGGCTCCCTCCCCTGGATCACCTGGAAGCTGTTTCTGATCTGGATGAGCGCGGGCATCGTCGTGTATTTCCTCTATGGCTACTCCCATAGCAAGATCGCTGCGCCAGCCGGAAAAGCGAACACGTCGGAGAAGTAATTCGAACCGAACGAAAAAAGCAAAAAAACCCGCCCTCTTCCTTAAAAAGGAAAAGAGCGGGTTTTTCATTGTCCATACAAAGCAACCCTGTTATTCGGCAGGATAACGAGTCCCGTACTCCTGCAGCGGTGGAAAACGCTCCCTCGATTGGCTCTGTCCAATCAACCGCCGAACCGCCTGTGGGTCTAGCCGATGTGTTTTCCGGTAGGTCTTCTTTTGACCCAGTTCCAGCCAAATGACAGCCCCGATGAATAACGCCAACAGGGCAAGTATGTACATCAGCCGCCTTCCCCCTTTCCTCGCCTTCCAGCGGAATCATCCATTAATCCTCAACCGTCGGATCCGATTGAGTCTTTCCATGTTAGAACGATAAAACAAATTCGCGAAATCAACTAGTAATTCCTTCCATTTGCTTTGTTTTTCGTTCGTCATTATCCGACTCGAAATGCGGGGACGGGGGTGCGGTCTGTGTACATTCCGACATGCTTGATCGGCCGATGATTGGAAAACAGGTAGGTTTACGGGCGCAGCGGCCGTTTAAGGTATTCCATCATCGCGGCGACAATCGCCCGGGCAACGCGGTCTTGAAAATCCGCCTTGAACAACAAATTTTCCTCTTCAGCATTGGAGATGAAGACGGTCTCCAGCAATGCAGCGGGAACCTCGGAGGTCCGCAGGACATAAAAGTTCGCCTGCTTGACCCCCCGATCATCTCTCCCTGTCGCCGGCTGCACCTTCCGCTGGATCGCCTCGGCAAGAGAACGTCCATTTTCAGCGCACATCCATGTCTCCGTTCCGCCCGCCTCCGATCGGGCGGCTGCGTTGGCATGGATGCTAAAAAACAGATCAGGACGGATTCGGTTGTTGATCGTTCCCCGGTCGGCCAGCGACACATCCATGTCGACGGACCGGGTCAGCAACACATCCACATCCTGTTTGACCAGAAGATCACGGACCTTCAAGGCCATGGGCAAGGTGAAATCCTTCTCCTGTTTACCTGTCGGTCCCAACGCGCCAGGATCGCTGCCGCCGTGGCCGGGGTCTAGCAGGATTAATGGGATTCCGGCGCGTCGCAGCGCCGTTGTCCCTGGTATGCGGATGCGCAGGCCACCGGATTCGTTCTGAATCTGGGGCTTCGCCGGTCCGTTCAGGTCGATGACGATCCGGGCCGTATCCTCCCGGAACTGGCCAAGCCGCACCTGTTTCACCGGCCCCAGGTTGATCACCCTGTTCTTTGGCAGGCCATCTCCCAGTTTAGCGCCCGGCAAATCGACGACCACCCGGTCAGGTCCGCCCAGGACCGACAGTTGAAACTCGGTCCTGTCGGTCTTGGCCAAGATGATGATGTCCTTGTTGTTCTCGATCTGCCAGTCGATGTCAGTGAGTTGGCCCGCTTGAGACAAAGCCGTTCCGGGGGGCTGTGCTGTTCCGGGAGGCTTCGCCGCGCCGGAGGGCGTTGTCGTTCCCGAGGTGCTTGACGGAGCCGGTGGATTTAATGAACCGGGTGTCGCCGGCGTTCCCGGCGCCTGCCCCACCGGATCCGCCGGAGATGACGGTGACGCCGTCTTCGATGCAGCCGCCACATAGGCCGTGCGGCTGGCGCTGTCCCAATCGATCTTCCCGCCCATGGAAGCGCCGACGAAACGCAAAGGGACAAAGAGCCGGTTGTCCCGGAGTTGGGCCGGGGCATCCAAGGAAACCGCCTTGCCGTTCACATTGGCCTCCCGTTGACCGGGACGGAGGAGAATCGTCTGCCCTTCCCCTTCCAACGTGGCTTCGTATTTTTCGCTGTTCCAGGCCGCCTTCAGTCCCAGTTGTTCCGACACGACGCGAACGGGCACGAGCACCCGGTCCTTCACGATCACCGGTGGTGAATCGGGGATGACAGACTTGCCGTTGATGACCAGTTTGACCGTTTCCGGAGACGGAGAAGCCGCATCGGCCGGCAAGGAATGTCCAAGGAGAAAAAGGGCGGTCAGCCAGCCCCCCAGCAGAACGACAGCCGCAAATGACCGGCGAGCAAACAGAAAAGACAATTGACGAGATATAAACAACAACTTTAGCACTCCCTTAGAAAAAACAACTGCCTCCGATGAACTCACGCAGGATCGAGTTGTGGGGAACCTCCAGGTCCTCCATGGGGCGGAAATAATCGAGCAGCGTCAAGAGGCGCTGCGCCTCACCGTAGACCTTTGAGTCGCCGTCGATGGCCTCCAGGAGCGGGGCGGCGTAGCGGGCCAGCACCGCCAGTTCGTAGACGAGGGCGGAGTTGAACATGACGTCCGCCTCCTCTTGAAAGGGGAAAATCCACCGTTCCTCGCCGCGGCGGACAGAGGACCACATAGTCAAGGTCCGCGGCGCGTCATGGGAACGGAACCGGTGATCCCGGACGATGCGGCGGATGCAGCGGGCATCGGTCGTCTTGATGTAGTTCATGGGAGTCAGGTTAAGTTCCATGAGAGCGCTCACGTAGATCTTAAACTTATGATCGCGAGCCACCGCCGCCGTCAATTTTTCATTGAGCCCATGGATCCCTTCCACGATGATGGGCCGATCGATGCCGGCCTGCACGATGTCCTGATGGTATTCGCGATCGCCCGTGTGGAAGTTATAACGGGGGATTTCGACAGCCTCTCCAGTGATCAACTTCATCAGGTGGTCGTTAAAGAGGGCGCAATCGACGGCGTCGATGGACTCAAAGTCGTAGTTGCCCGAGGCGTCGCGGGGCGTCCGTTCCCGGGGAAGGAAGTAATCGTCCATCGACAGGGTCACTGGGTCAAGGCCGTTGACGCGCAACTGGATCTTCAGGCGCTGGGCGAAGGTGGTCTTGCCGGAGGAAGAGGGACCGGCGATCAGGATCAGCCGCGCTTTTTCCGGTTCCTCGGCGATCCGATCGGCGATCTGGGCGATCTTCTTCTCATGGAGCGCCTCGGCGATACGGATCAACTCACCCGTCTTCCCTGCCTCATTGTGGCGATTGAGGTCGCGCACATCGCCCACCTTGACGATCTTCGTCCACTTGTCCGACTCGCGAAAGATGTAGGCCAGCTGCTTCTGTTCCACATTGGGCGGAATCCGGTAGGGATCAGACTGATCAGGATGGCGCAGGAGAAAACCGGAGAAATAGTGAACCAGTTGATAGGTGGTGATCATCCCCGTATGGGGAACGAGAATCTCATCGCTGTAGGCCATATAGCCGCCACAGGTATAGATGTTGACCGGTTCACGGCTGCGAAAGCGGAGAATGTCAGCTTGATCCTTGCGGCCTGCGGCCTCCAGGATGTGCAGCGCCTCAAAGCAACTGACCACCCTGCGCTCGATCGGTTCTGCGGCCCGGACAACCTCCCACATGCGCTCGCGCAGGCGGTCGACCATCTCTTCCGTTAAGGGCTCATCGCCCAGGAGTTCGCCGTAAAAACCCTTATTCAACGAAAACTGAATCTCCAACTGCTGACCGGGAAACAGTTCCCGCGCCACCCGCATCAACACAAAGGCGAGGCTCTGCCCGTAGACGCGCAGGCCCGTCTCTGTCGACATATCGACCATTTCCACCCGGCAGTCCCGTTCCGGGACGTATTCCAAGTCCTCCAGCACATTGTCGACACGGACGGCCACAATGGGCGCGGGGTACTCGGGCTGCAGTTCCCAGGCGAGCGCCTGCAGCGGCAGGCGACGGTTCCACCACCGGCAGAAAAAGCCTGTCTTCGGAGAGGACACGGTTAGGCCCAGACAGTTCGATGTGTATTCGTTCATCGTCCCCGTTCCTCCTCTGTTCACCCCGGAACGTGTGTTCCGAGTCGCTCTTTCATTATACTTCGTAACGCCTTATATCGACAGGGCTTTTCGTCCCAAAAAGAAACCCCGCCGGTGGGGGCCGGCAGGGTTACTGCATACCTTGGCTACGCATCTCGCGCTGTCTGGTGAAGATAAACTGGATCACCCGTTCCTGCTCTCCCCGGGAGATGTTCAAAAACTCGATCCCGAGGACATAGACGACATCCTTTCCCTCCCCTTCGATGAGGGAGCGTTTCACCTGCCCGCCGACGCGGAGCCGGTCCTTGCCGAGCGGCAGGTCCACCATGATCTTGTCGCCCACGTGCAGTTGTTCCTTGACAGTCAGGCAAACGCCGCCACCGGAGATGTTGCGGATAACCCCCTTGCACCAGGTCCAGTCCTTGGGCTCCACATCTTTCTCCTGTTTGCAGTACTGAGTGGCGATGGTGATGGGAAAACGGTAAAAATTTCGGCGCTGCACCTTGTCGGCGCGGATCGGTTTTTTTACGATAATCACGGGAAGCGGGGCAGATCGGCGCGACTGAACGACCGTCTGGTAGACCCAGACCCCGTTCTCGCTGGCCTTGTAAAAGATCAGGTGCTCGCCGATGTGCAGCGGGATCAGTTGTCCCTCTTTGAACGGCAATGCCAGCGTCAGAGTGTCTTCTGTCATATCCTCGATCCGGCTCTTGTAATGACCGGAATAGATGCTGCCTGCCGGTATGAGGATTTGGATAAGGTCATTGACGTTTAGCCGGTCCTGACTCATGACATGTCCACTCCTAAAACATTATCGACTGTCTACGCCAGTATACGTTGAGCAGCAAACCCAGACAAACCAGATTTGTCAGCATCGCCGAACCGCCGTAGCTGACAAAGGGCAAGGGGATGCCCGTAACCGGCATGATGCCTGTCGTCATTCCTACGTTGACCAGGACATGAAAGAGCCACATGGAGACAATACCTGTCACGATGAGCGAACCGAAGGTGTCCCGGGCATCGAGGGCAATGCGAAGCCCCCGAAGGATGATCACGAAGAAGAGCGCCAACAAGCCAACGGCGCCGATAAAGCCGAGTTCTTCCCCGACTACGGAAAAGACGAAGTCCGTGTGGTGTTCAGGTAGAAAGTTCAATTGGGCCTGGGTGCCCTGAAAAAGCCCCTTGCCGAAAAGCCCGCCGGAACCGATGGCGACCAGCGACTGGCGGATATGGTAGCCATCCCCGAGGGGATCCAGGTCGGGATCCAAAAAAATGATCAACCGTTTAATCTGGTACTCCTTCAACGGCAACGGCCAACCCCAGGTCAGGTGTCCGTAAATGGCGACGATCACCACCACAAGACCGGAAAAAACGAGGAGGCCCAAGACCTTCTTGTTCGCTCCGGCGGCAGCCAGCATCCCTAGCATGATGGCGATAAAGACAAGGGATGTGCCCAGATCGGGCTGCTTTAAGATCGGCAGCATGGGCACGGCCACAAAAGCGAAGCAAGGCAACAGGTCCTTTAGTGTCTCCATGCGCCCCTGACGTTTGGACAGGAAGTCGGCAAAGGTGATGATCATGAGGAGCTTGGCAAATTCAGAGGGTTGAAATTGGAATCCGCCGATGTTGATCCAGCGGACGGCCCCGTTCACATTGACGCCGAGACCTGGGAGCAGCACGGCGATCAGGATCAGCAGGTTTAAGCCATAGAGATACCAGGAGTAGCGCGACAAGGTCTGGTAGTGAAAAAACATGGAGATGATCACAAAGGCGATGCCGATAAAGACCCAGATGGTCTGTTTGCGGGCGAATGCCAGCGGATCGGCGCCCACGTTAGATGAGGCGCTGCGCATGATGACAATGCTGAAGGTCAGCAGGAGAAGCACAACGGCAACCAGTGTCAGATCCAGGTTCCGCGCAAGTTTCAAGCGCAAAGGTGTTCCCCCTGACTTATGGTCTGAAGACAACCCTATTATAGGGGATCGTTCAGACAATGAAAAGCCCCTCCCATTTTGGAAAAAGAGGGGCTGGACGCTTTTTGCCTTGCCAAGCGCAGGGTTCAAACGTTGCGGCGTTTCAACCCCAGCACGGGAATGTTGGCCACCAGGGCGACGGAGGCTTCGTCATTGTTCAAATTGACCTCCAGCGATCTTTCATCGATTTCCAGATAGCTGGAAATCACCTTGATCAGGTCCTCTTTGAGGGCCTCCATGATTTCAGGCGAAACGCTGCTGCGGTCGTGAACCAGCACGAGACGCAGGCGCTCCTTTGCGATGTTCTTGCTGTTGCCGCCGTCGCGGCTGAACATGCGATTTAAAAAATCCAGCACCGCCATGGGCTTCCCTGCCCCCTTTCCTGCTGTTAGCGGTTCATGCCGAAGATCTTACGAACCTTGTCAAAAAAGCCTTCTGAAACCTCCAGATCCATCAGGGGCACCTCGGCGCCGGTCAAGCGGCGGGTGATGTTGCGGTAGGCCTGACCAGCCCGGGAGTTATCGTCGAGAACAGCCGGCTCGCCTTTGTTCGTCGAGATGACGATGGTGTCGTCTTCCGGCACGACGCCGAGGACATCGATAGCCAGGATGTCCACCATGTCTTCGATAGACATCATGTCCCCCTGTTTGACCATCGTCGGCCGCAGGCGGTTGATGATCAGGCGGGGGTTGCGCAGACCGGCCGCCTCCAGGAGGCCGATGATGCGGTCGGCGTCGCGGATGGCCGAAACCTCCGGGGTGGTGACGACGACGGCCTTCTCCGCGCCGGCGATGGCGTTCTTGAACCCCTGCTCGATGCCGGCAGGGCAGTCGATGAGCACGAAGTCAAACTCCTGCTGCAGGTCTTCACAGAGTTTTTTCATCTGGGCCTGGTTGACGGCAGTCTTGTCCTTCGTCTGGGCTGCCGGCAGCAGGTTGAGACGACCGTCAGGGAAACGCTTGTCCTTGATCAGCGCCTTGGCATACGTCACCTGACCGCTGGTCACATCGACGATATCATAGACGATCCGGTTTTCGAGACCCATAACGACATCCAGGTTGCGCAAACCGATATCAGTATCGACGAGAACGACTTTAAAACCGAGCGCGGCCAGCCCGGTGCCGATGTTGGCCGTTGTTGTCGTCTTGCCGACGCCGCCTTTGCCTGAGGTGATGACAATCACTTCACCCATGTGTGTTCCTCCCTTACACGTCTTTGCCGTAAGATTTGGTTCCGTAGTGGTAGCGCTCAATCGTCACCATGCCATCCCGGATGCGAGCGATTTCCGGATGATCGGGACCTTCCTCCTCTTCATCAGGCGGACGGGTGATGTGATTGGCAATGCGCAATTGTGTCGGCCGGAGCCGGTAGGCCGTCACCACCGCCTCATCACTGCCCATGGCGCCGGCATGGGCCACGCCGCGGAACACCCCCATGACGATGATGTTGCCCCCTGCCACGATTTCCGCGCCAGGGTTGACATCGCCCAGGATGACCACGTGTCCGGGATAGCGCACGGTCTGGCCGGAACGGAGCGTCCGCTGGATGAGCAGCGTCCGTTCATCGCCCCCCTGGGTGAGGATGGCCGTTTGCGAATCGGAAGGGCTGCCTCCGAAGTGGTCGGCAGGTTCTGTTGTCGCCTCGACATAATCCGGCGCGGCATCGACCGGCGAAAAGCTCGGAGCGGAATCGTCTCGGGAATCGCGGCTCCTCGCCGCGCCATCAGCCCGTTCAGTCGATTCATAGAGGTGGTTGGCGATTTGGTAGATGCGTTCGCGGTTTCCTTTTAACACGACCCTTTCCTCCTCGTCATGTTGACCGGCCGGATCAGCCCAGGAATTGATTCCCCGCAAGATGAGCCCGTAAGACGGGAAGAGGGTCCGGAGACGTTCAATCTGGTCCGGGTGGAGTTGCCGTGTCCCTACGTCGACGGTGACATGGGCGCCCACAAGAAAACAATCGGCTGACGCCAGTTTCGCTTCAATCGCAGCGGCCAGTTCGGAAAAATCGCACTGGGAGTCCAGAAAGAAGGTAAGCCCATCTTTGGAACCCTTGATCACGATGTCTGCTTTTCGCATTGCCGTCCACTCGCCCCCAGCCGATTTCCATATCTTTACCATTTTCGTCCACCAATGAAATTCTACGCCCTGGGGGGAATTCCTTCAAGCAAAACAAAAAAACGAGGAGCCAGGCTCCTCGTTTCCCTTATTCTTCGACACGCCCAAAGGGAACCAAGGCTTCCGGATTGGTGGGGTTAACGCCGAAATAGGCTTCAAAGGCGGCTCGCGCCACGATGCCGGCAGAGGAACCGCCATGGTAGCCGTATTCGACGACGCCGGCGTAAGCCACTTCCGGGTTGTCGTAAGGCGCAAAGGCGACGAAGACGCCATGGTAATCCTTTTCCTTGTTGTCGCCGGCCCGGCCTGTCTCGGCCGTGCCCGTCTTGGCGCCGACCTTGACGGGGAAATTGTTGAACAGGTAGGACGCTGTCCCACCCTGCTCGGTGACAGCCAGCATGGCCCGCCGCACCATGGCCAAGTTCTCCGGCGACAGGGACACCTGATTGAGGATGGTCGGCCCGAACTGCTGGACCACCTGCTTCTCTGGTGTTTCAATCCGGTCAACCATGTAGGGCTGGAAGCGGGTGCCCCCGTTGGCCAGGGTGGCGATGTAGTTGGCCAACTGCAACACCGTGTACTGGCTTCTCCCCTGGCCGATGGAGGTGTTGTAGGTCTCGAAGGGCTGCCAGTAGGGCCAGTAGTTCAGATCGTTGCGGTAGTCCCGTTCGATCGTCTTGCGCATGGACGTGTCTTTTTTCTGGATTTTGGCTTTTTCCTCTTCCGTCTGCGCGTTGGTCAGTTCCTCTTGGGTCTTTTTGTCCTGTTCGCGCATGCGTGCCTGGTAGCGGTTGTTTGCGTAGGAGCTTCCCCAAGCGCGCTTCCAGTCCCGGCCAGGCAGAAGGCCCTCCTCCTCGCCGGGCAGCAGGATGCCCGTCTCCTGGCCGAGGCCAAACTCGCGGGCGATGCGGCTGATGTTATCGATGCCGGCCCGCCGCCCCATCTCCTGAAAATAGACGTTGCAAGAACCGGCGACAGCCTCGTTCAAGTCGACAGACCCGTGAACGCTCCAACAGCGGATGTTTGGTTTCTCCCAGTAGGCGCCGGTGCAGTTGATGTGTTCGTGGGGATCAAGTTTTCCCACATCTAGCGCAGCCATGGCGGTGATCGGTTTGAAGGTCGAACCTGGCGGATAGGAAGCCTGGATCACCCGGTTGATTCCCGCCGGCGGATCGGAACGGAAGTAGTAATCGGCCGTCTCCTGGTTCATCGTTCCGACAAAATCATTGGGGTTGAGGGCCGGTCGGGAAACCATGCCCAGGATGGCGCCGGTGCGGACGTTGATCATGACGGCGGCGCCGGCTTTGGCCTTCGGGTTCTCACGCTGCAGTTGGCTCAAGGTCCGGTCCATCGTCTCTTCCATCGTCTTTTGCACCTTGGCGTCCAGGGTCAGGACCAAGCGGTCGCCGGGCGTGGGGGTGTGGGTGAAGAGATTGCGAATGGGCCGATTGGATTGGTTGATCTCGACCTGCTGGTAGCCGTCCTGGCCGCGCAGGTACTTTTCATAGGCCTTTTCCAGGCCCGTTTTCCCGATCATATCATCGAGGCGGTATTTTTCATCGCCATACTGTTTCAACTCGTCGGCGCTGATCTGCCGGACGTAGCCAAGCAGGTGGCCTGCGATCTGGCTTCCCTCGACAGGTGGATAATAGCGGACCGGACCTTTTTCGACGACGACACCCGGCAGTTCGGCCCGGCGTTCCTCCAGCATGGCCACTTCTGTCTCGCTCAGGTTTGATTTGATCAGGATAGGCTCGTAGAGCCGAGACCGGCGTTTCTTAAACAGTTCGGTGATATAGTCGGCTGTGATCGCCGGGTCATTGGCGCCCAGGATATGAGCCAGCTTCTGCACGACCGCCTCCCGGTCGCTGTTCTGGATGCCCAGGTAGGTGATGTAGGCGTTGAAAACGGGCACCGATGTGGCCAGGGTCACGCCGTTGCGGTCGACGATGTCTCCCCGCATGGCCGTGATAGGCAGCATCTTGATGCGGTTTTCCTCGGACGTAGTCGTGTACTCTGTGGCGTCCACGAACTGGAGATAAAAGAGGCGGCTCACGAGGGCGAAAAAGACGAGGATCGTCGCCACCGCAAAGAGCCGCAGCGTCTTTTCCAGGTCTTTTCGACGCTTGGCGGCAGGGGGGTCGATGGTCATCTCATTGGCCATCTCATTGACAAGGTTGTTTAAATCGAGGCTCATGAACCCACCTCTTCCTTCGGCAACCACCCTTTGCGGGCGGCCCGGTAAAAGGGACCGTACAGCAAGGGCACCGCCGCTGTGTTATAAAGAGCCTGGGTCAAGAGGGTCATGAAAAAGCCGCCGACGGCAAAGGGCAGTCCGGCGAAACTTCCCAACAGGAAGGCGAAGGTGTGGTACGCCAGTGTGCTGGCTAAGACGCAGCCGATGGGAACGAGCAGGTTGTCCTTGTACAGACGCCCTTCGATGAAGCCGCAGAGGCCGGCCGTGGCGGCCAGGGCGAGGGCGTTCAACCCGATATAGCGGCCCGTCAGCATGTCCAGAAAGAGACCGGCGCCAGCGCCGAAGAGGCTGCCGAAACGTCCGCCCTTCAGTATGGCTGTAAAGACGACAAGGAGCAACACGAGATGAGGTGTCACGCCGGCAATGGCCAGATTGGCCATCAGGGTCGTCTGCAAGGTCGTGCTCGCCAACAGCAACAGGACCAGGTTCAGATGGCGCAACTACTCTCCCTCCTGGCGCAGGACCTTTTGGACGATAAAGACCTCTTCCAGGCGCTGGAAGTCGACAGCTGGACGCAAAGCGGCTCGTTTTGTCAGGCCGTTCGGTTCCGGTTCCAACCCGGTGACATAGCCGACGCGCAAGCCTTTCGGATAGAGGGACCCCAGACCGGAGGTGACGACCAGTTGTTCATCCTGAACGGGCGCGTCGCGGCGCAGGTGAACCATCTGCAACAGGCCAGAACCGTCGCCCTTGGCCTCGATGATGCCGGGTTCCCGGGTCATCAGCAGCATAGCGGGCACCGGCGCTTCCCGGTCGATGATCAGCAGGACCTGACAGGAATGGGGCGACACGGAGGTCACATGACCGATCAGTCCGTCATTGTTGATGACGACCATGTCCTTCTCCACCCCGTCGGCTGCCCCCTGGTCGAGGGTCAATGAACGAAACCACGTCGATGTCTCACGGCCGATGACTCTGGCCGCGATCATCTGGTAGTTTCCCCCTTTTTCTTCTTTAAATGCTAGCATCTCTTTCATGCGGAGATTTTCTAACTGGTACTGGCGAAGCAATCCGTTTTCGCGGCGCAATTCACCGTTTTCCCGGCGCAACGCCTCGTTCTCCTCCTTGACCTGACGGTAGTTGATCACCGCCTGGCCCATGGCCTCCCCCTGTCCGGTCACATAGGCAAGACCAGCCTGGAATGGCGCCAGCAGCGCATGGCTGGAACTCTCCAGAAGGGTCGTGTCCCACCGGTCGTTGCTCGTCATCCGGAGAAGCCCCAAGCCGATGACCGTTCCAAGACCGACGACAAGAAGTGTCTTTCTCATTCTTGTTCGGGCCAAAAAGGCTTCCCCCTTAATGGAATCCGCCGCATCCGTCCACTCTTTCGCTTTACCCTGATCGCGTGTGAACCTCGTTCTGAAAATGCGAGGGCGCATGGATAAAGCTCGCTAAGAGCTCCGCGGCTACTCGCTTGACGCCGCAGCGGGCGCGCCAAATACTTGGGCTTTTCTGCATGTCTGATGGCGCGCCTTACCGCTGCGACCTCTGCGCTCGCTTACGCCGCTCCGCTCAAACCGCTCGCTTTACCCATGCGCCCGTGCTACGGAATCGTCTCAGACTGCCACCCAACTATTGTCGATCAAGGGTGCAAAATAATCAACGGGTTTTTGCTTTTTTCAACAATTTCCTATTAAATCTGTGCTGTCTATGCTTGATGACACCGGAATAGATCCGTCTGATCACGCTAGATGAGGCTGCGCAGCGTCAGTCGCGAATGGGCCTAGTTGAGCCGCTTCTGCGGGATCAGGACGCGCTTGAGGGCGGGGATATTCTCCAGGACGCGACCGGTGCCAAGGGCGACGGCGGAAAGAGGCTCGTCGGCCAGGTACACGGGCATGCCGGTCTGGAGGCTGACGAGGCGGTCCAGTCCGCGCAGGAGGGATCCGCCGCCGGCCATGACGATGCCGTGTTCCATCAGGTCGGCCGCCAGTTCGGGCGGCGTTTTCTCCAGGCAGACCTTGATGGCGTCGATGATGGCGGCCACCGGCTCGGAGAGTGCCTTCTGGATCTCCTCGGCTGTGACGGTGACCGTTTTGGGCAGGCCGGAGACGAGGTCGCGGCCGCGCACATCGATGGCCTCCAGCAGTTCTTCGGCACGGTCCAGGTAAGCCGAACCGAGGCGGATCTTGATCTCCTCGGACGTGCGCTCCCCGATGGCCAGGTTGTACTGGCGCTTGATATAGGCGGCGATGGCTTCGTCCATCTCATCGCCGGCGATGCGGATCGATTTGGAGGTGACGATGCCGCCGAGGGAGATGACGGCCACCTCTGTCGTGCCGCCGCCGATGTCAACGATCATGTTGCCTGTCGGTTCATGAACAGGCAGCCCGGCGCCGATGGCGGCAGCCATGGGCTCTTCGATCAGGTAGGCCTCTCTGGCGCCGGCTTGCAAGGCCGCTTCCTTGACGGCGCGCTCCTCCACGGCGGTGACGCCGCAAGGGACGCAGACGACGACGCGGACGCGGGAGAACAGGCCGGTGCTGGAGCCAAGGGCCTTGCGGATGAAGTAGCGGAGCATGGACATGGTGATGTCGAAATCGGCGATGACGCCGTCTTTCATCGGACGGATGGCGGTGATGTTGCCGGGAGTCCGGCCGATCATCTGCTTGGCCTCCTCCCCCACAGCCATGACAGAGCCGCTGTCGCGCTGGATGGCGACGACGGAAGGCTCCCGCAGGATGATCCCGCGTCCTTTCATATGCACGAGGGTGTTGGCGGTGCCGAGGTCAATGCCCAGATCTTTTGTAAACATATTCCTATCTCCTTACCGGATCAGACGTATCCATGTTCTTAGACATATCCGAGTTCTTTGAGGCTGCTGTAGCGGTTGTCGCCGATGATGACATGGTCAAGGATCTCGATCCCCAAGATTCTTCCTGCTTCAACGATTCGCCGCGTAATCTCGCGATCCTCCCGCGACGGTGTCGGATCTCCGCTGGGATGGTTATGTATGAGCACAACCGCAGCGGCGCTCTTGCGGATCAGCACTTTGAACAGTTCCCGCGGATGGACGATCGATGACGACAGGCTGCCCACAGAGATATCCTCAATGCTGAGGACCTGGTTCTTCGTGTTTAGGGCGATGGCGCGAAAGACCTCTCGATCTAAAAACCGCATGTCTTCCATCACCAAGCGACTGGCGTCCTCGGGCGACCGGATGGCGGGACGCGATTCCGGCGCCGTCGAGGCGATGCGACGCCCCAGTTCCACCGCTGCCTTCACCTGGGCCGCTTTGGCGGCGCCCAAACCTTTAAGGGCGCTCAATTCGTCGGCTGTAGCCTCAGCGAGAAAACGCAGGCCCCCCTGGCGGAGGATGCGGTGGGCCATGTCGATGGCCGTCTCCCGGGTTGTTCCGGTCCGCAGCAGAATGGCCAACAGTTCAGCGTTGGTCAATGCCTGCGGACCTGCCGACAGGAGGCGCTCACGGGGGCGCAGGTCCTCCGGCAGGTCTTTGATGGTCAAATGATAGTTGTCACTCACGGCCAAGCCCCCTCTGTGATGGGGAACCGGCTATCATTGTGCGGCTGCTAGGCAGGAGATGCGGTGCGGCTGTTCCCTTCAGTTGCGAGTTGCATCAGGGAAATCCCCCACGGGCGAAGCAACTTGTCCAACCGGACGAGCGGCAAACCGACGACGTTGAAGTAGTCTCCCTCCAGACGTTCCACCAGCAAGGCGGCCAACCCCTGGATGCCGTAAGCGCCGGCTTTATCGAGGCAGTCGCCAGTGGAGACATAGCGGTTGATGTCCTCTTCCGAAAGTTCGCGGAAATAGACCAGTGTCTCCTCATAGCCGCTCGTTTCATGGACGATGCGACCGTTTTCAACATGAAACAGGGCCAGTCCCGTGATCACCCGGTGGGATCGGCCGGAGAGGCGGCGGAGCATCTCCCGGGCTTGATCCGGTGATTTCGGTTTGCCGAGCACATCCTCGTCGATGACGACAATGGTGTCGGCGCCCAGGATGATCCCGTCAGACAGGCGTTCACAGACGGAATGGGCCTTGCCGCGGGACAGCGCCAGCGCTTGCGCCTCCGGCGCCAGGCCGTCGACCCCTTCTTCAGAAAAATCGCTGGGCAGGACCGAAAAGCGGATGCCCAGGTCGGAAAGCAACTGGCGACGACGAGGCGACGCCGATGCCAGCACGAGGTTCAAAAGAATCCCTCCAGGCTAGAATCGCCGGTAAAGAAAAATGCCGGCGAGCATCCCCACGGCCCCGGCCAGGTTGAGCTTGATGTTAAGGCCGAGGGTGAAACTGAATGACACGAGGTTGATGTGAGCCGGGCCGAGTTCCACGTCCTTGCTCAACTTCATGACAGGGACGACAGGGCTCAAGGCCTCCCCGATCAAGCTGCCAATGATGGCGCCGACGATCATGAACAGGACCAGCATGCCGATTTGACCGGCGCCGACACGAATCCCCTTCACAGCCCGTACCCCCTGTGCAATAAAAAAGGAAAGCCGGGAACACCCCCGGTATTCCCAGGTAACTCGGAAATTATTCGTCAGATACCATGAAAATCCTGCTCCCCATACTTTTTTCAGCTTTTTCTCATGGGCGGAAGGCGGCGGTTGTCAGTGTTCGGCTTTTCCGCCTAATCAACGAAAAACACTCACTCGAATCCACTCGTTTCAATAGCATCGACTAAAAACCAATCGCCTTCCGCCACAACGCCAACGCCCCCTCCCGCTTCACATCCAGCACAGGAACCTTCAGCCTCCGCCCCAATCGCCCCTCCAGCACCCCGCCGGGCAGGTAACGTGGCTGGTAGGTCTGGCTCTCAGCGTCGTATTCCGGGTAGAAGGGGTTCACCGTAACGGCCAGGAGAGGGATGGATCGCCGCAAAACCGGCGTTAATCCCGATTCACGCAATTGCCGCAGCATCAGGTCGGTTTCACCGGGGTTGTCGCTGAGCAACAAGGTGACGGGGTCGCGAAAAAAGATCCGCCATCCCCTCAATCGGGGGCCTGCCGTCGAGAGCATGGAACGAATGGCGGCGGTGGTCACCAGTCGCGACAGGGCGAGCAGGCCCTCGGTGGGGTTGTTTGTCTCACCGTCCGTTACACTAGCGAGAAAAGCAAGGATCTGCCCCCCGAGATCGCGACCGTCCTCGACCGTCAGCATCTGGGCATCGGCCAAAGGCATCTTGCGCCACTGCCCGTTGCGCCGGCAGGCGACGCCGCCGCCATCGGCAAAGACGGCTGTGCTGCCTTGGGGCAGCCGGAAAATCTGGGCGATGCTCTCCGTTTCGGCCGTCAGCCGCCCGGGATCAGCATGACGGGCGGCGCCGGTGGCCAAGATCACCCCGTCTGTTTCAACCATAGGCGCAATCCGGTTGAGTGCGCCGTCAACCATGAGCAGGTCGGGGCGATAGCAGGCGAGACGGCCTTTCACCCGGCCCACCTCGACGGCCTTATTCGGTCCGGCGACGACGACGAGTCCGGGCGATAGGACCTCGCCGATGATGATGGCGCCGAGGGCGCTGGGGATGTTCGTGTCCTCCAGGATGCGGATATCGGCGGTCGACGGCGGCAGGCATTTACGGGCTGTGGCGACAAGGGTTCCCGGTTCCAGGGCCAGCCGCGGCTTCGGGAGGCCGGTGATGTTGTCCAATTCCTCTCCGTCATAGCCGATGGAGGTCACGGCAACACGCCGCCGCCGCCGGTAGGCCTCTCTGAGCAGAGCCGAAGCGGTCGTCGTCTTGCCAGTGTTCTTTGCTGTTCCGGCGATGCCGACCGTCTTCATTCTTCGGTGACGGTTCCCCGTCCGCCCCGACCCGGATAAGCCCCTTCTTCCTTGCTGCCCAGCAGACCTGTATACATGGCCTCGGGGAATGAGGGCGCTGCAGCCACCGCTTTTAACACCGTCTCGATCTTCTCGACGATCTCCGTCGCCCACTGGTTGGCTTTTTTCGTCGGCTCAACGCGGCCCTCGCCGAAGAAGCGGAAACCCTCGGCAACGGCCCGCAACGTGTCGACGCGAGAGGCGGCGACGATGGGACCGCCGGAATAGGCCTCGTCGGAGGAAGCGATGGACACGGCGTCCACGTTTAACGAGGCTGCCAGGGCGGCGTGCAGGGAGGTGGTCATAGAGGATTGCACCCGGTCCTCTGTCTGGGTCAAAAAGCCGATGGGCGCCCCCGGCCAGATGGGCGCGTCGATGATCGCCCGCAAGGCCTCGATCTTGGCGGCGTTGAAATCGATGTAGTTGTCGCGCATCTGGCCGCTCACCATCACCTCTGGGCTGAAGGCGAAGAGCGGTTGCAGCATGGGCCGGCCGCCCAGGCGGCGGGCCAGGGCAGCCACGATCAGCATGCCGGCAAAGGCCTTGTGGGCGGGAACGCCGGCCAACTCCTCGTTGGTGACCACGTCAAAGGGGAGGTTGTACTTGACGGCCATGCGGATGGCTTCCACCCCATCGACCGTCAGACGGGCTGGATCGGTGCCGGCGGCCAAGGCGCCGTAGGCGATGTTGATCTTGGTCAGGTCGGCGCCGAGCTTGCCGGCCAAGACGACCGTCTCCGGCGTGTTCAGCCCCCGGTGGGCGCGCACCTGCCAAAGGGTCGACGCCTCCAGGGCGGCCTTGATCCAGGAAAGGTTTTCGGGGGTGATGACAGAGCCGTCTTCCTGGTGGGTTAAAAAGTCGCCGATGAAACCCTCCGTGCGAGCGCCCCAGGAAGGGTCGAAGTGGACGACGCCGTCAGCCCCCCAGGCTTCGCAGACCTTGATATGGGCGATGTCCATAAAAGGACAGCCGGTGCCGTACTGAATGAAGACCTTGGGCTGGCCCTCCCGGTGCTGCAAACGGCGGACCGTCATGCCTTTTTCGACTGATGTCAGGTAGTCTTCCAGGCGGGCGATCTCTTCCTTACTCTGGCGGCGCGTTTTCGGATGCACCTCTCCCTTGCGGTAAAAGGCTTCAGCCACAGGGTCGCAGAGCGCCGCATAGGCGTCATTGAAGTTGCCGTCGAGCTTGCCCTGCCGCCAGGTCTCCACATCCCAGGCCTCATCGCGCAGTCGCGCCCGTTTGATCCCCGGGGAGGTCTTCCCCTCGGCCCAGGCCAAAATACCGTCGACAATCCCTTCCAGCAGTTTTGCGATGGCCGGGTGTCGGTATTCGTAACCGTAGCGGGCGGTGAGATCGGCTTTTTCTTTGCGGATCCCCGCCGCGTCCGGCTTGTAGGGCCGGCCTTCGATGTAGGCCACTACCTCGTCGACTGATGTGCCGGGGCCGAAACCGGCGTCAAAGCCGAGTTCTGCCGCCAGTTCCGGTCGAATGGCCATGCCGCCAACGACCAAGGTCGTCCTGTCGCGCAATCCCGCTGCGTCGGTCAGATCGACGAAGCGCGCCAGGAGTTCGGCCACGCCGTAGCCGAGGGTGCGGCTGACGAGCACCTGATCGGGGCTCTCCCGGCTGATGATGCTGACGATCTCCTCAGGCGGCAGATCGGGCGGCAGCAGCATCGTCTGGTGTCCGGCCTCATCAAGGCCGCGGCGGATCATTTTCAGCCCGATGTCATGGACGGGGTCAAGAGGCACCAACAGCACTTTTTTCCGTTCCAGGCAGTTCGCCATCGCCCTCACCCCTTCCCTTCCCGGTCGGCATTGCGGACCCAGGCGTAGTCCTGGCCTGGACGGTAGATGTAGGCCCGCGCCCGGACGCGCGCCCCTGGCCCGGCAAACTGGATGAACACCAGATCGACGTCTTGAAAGCCCAGTGTCTTCATCAGGCGGATGGCCATCTCCTTCCCCTCGTCCTCGCTTGAACAGATGAGGAAGGTCTCCAGGTCGAGGGCATCGAGCACCTGGGATAGAACCCCTTGCGCCAATTGTCTTCCTCCTTGCAAAGGTTCCTGCGCGGAACCTGTCCTGCCATTTGGGATTATTTTCTCCCCAATGGCGAATTTTATTTTCCCACGACTGCAAGGGTCAAAAATCGCAGAAAACGGTGATGACCTGTCAGGTCGCAAGCGAAGATGAAACCGACTTTTCATAATAAAAGCGGTTGACGAGGTGGTTAACCTCTCAACCGCTTCACGCTGCTCTCATGAACGAAGGTGACGCAGGGGCCGAGTCGCCTCATCTGGCGTTTACATCAGCAGGATGGCGACGATCGTCGTGACGGCCAGCCCCGAGATGACGGGGATGAAGTTGCGGCGGGCCAGTTCGATCGGGTTGACGCCGGCGATGGCCGCCACCGGGATCAGCCCCCAGGGGATGATGGTGCCGCCGCCGGTCCACACGCCGGCGATCTGGCCCAAGGCGGCCAACGTGGCCACATTCAGGTCAGGAAGGGCAGTGCCGAAGGTGGCTGCGATGGAACCGACCAAAGGCAATGGCGAGAATCCGGAACCGTCAAGGCCGACGATCATGCCTGCCGCCAGTTCAATCACGGCCACAGCCGCTTTGTTCAGCGGAACGGCGTTGGACAGAGCGAGACCGACATCTTCCAGGAATCCAGGCGCCCCCTTGCCGAGGATCTGCTGGGATAGTTCGCCTTTGCCGAGGAAGAAAAATCCGCCGATGATGATCACGGGGGCGAAGATCTTGATCCCGAACATGAACCCGTCCCGGACAAAATCGGTGATCTTTTCCAATGACTCTACGCCATACTTCAGCACCGATCCAAGGGCCAGCAGCAGCGCCGCTGTCCCGCCGACAAGGGCAGTCGCATCGCCGCCTTTAAGGTCATAGGTGAGCATCGCCCAGACATCGGCGATGAAGGCGATAGGAACGAGGAAGGCAAAGACATAGGATAGCGCCGTGATTTCCGACTTCTGGTTTTTATTCTCGTACTGTTGCCGCTCTTTATCATGGGCTGCCCGGTTGGCCGCAATGTCCCGCCGGACGAGGATAAAGGCGATGATCGAGGTGACCAGGCCCATAACCACCACCAGCGGTATGGAAGCGGAGACCACGTCTCCCGATGTCAGCCCTGCCGCCTTGGCCGTAATCGTCGGGGCGCCCTGGATCACATAGTCGCTGGACAGAGCGATCCCGTGGCCGAAGATATTCATGGCCATGGCCGCCCCCATGGCCGGCAATCCAGCCCGGACGGCGATCGGCAGCATGATGCCGCCGATCAGGGCCACTGCGGGGGAAGGCCAGACGAACCAGGATACGATCAGCATGGCAAAACCGAGGATCCAGAAGGCCACGTCGGCGTTGATCATTAACTTGGCCGCCGGCCGCATGATCAGGTAGTCGGCGCCCAGTTCGGTGAGCACCTTGGACATGGCCACGATCAGCGAGATGACCACGATGATCCCGAGAAACTCGATGCCGGCGACGACGAGGGCGTTAAAAACCGCCTGGATAGCGCCGCCCAATCCGCCGGTGTACATCCAGCCAATGTGCAGGATGCCGAGGATGCAGGGGATCAGGGGGTCTCGGCGCAAACCCATGACCACGATGACCACCAGCACATAGAAGAGAAAGATCCAGTGGAGCGTTGTGAGGGTAACCAGCGGCGACCACCTCCTAAGAGACCGGTCGTTCCATGACACCGGTCAAGCCGGCCGCTTCCACCCGCTGCCGGATGGCGTTGACATCGGTCGAATAGAGCCCTTGCTCCTTCATCCGTTGGAAATAGACGGAGCCGGAGAAGGTGTACTTTTTCGTCAGCCCCTCCTCGGTCTGCATCTGCTCGTTCACATGAGCGATGGCGTCACCGACAGCGAGGGAACGCGGCAGTTCGAGGAGCTGTTTTTGCAGAGCGAGGCGGACGGCGTTATGGCCGGCCAGGGCGCCCGTGACGATGGCTTCGGTGTGCCCCACCAGGAGGCCCGCCTTTTCGCCGGCGCAAAAGAGGTTCTCCGCATCGCCTTTGACTTTGAGGGTGTTGTCGCGGGGGCACATGCCCACGTAGCGCATGGAGTTGCCGATCCCGCCGGAGTAGGGGTCTTCAAAGCGGGCGTTCTCGAATCCGGGGATGTGGCGGAGCTTGTCTAAAGGATAGTAGGGCGACATGAGCTTGGCGTGGCCCGTGTCGAGGAGGATGATGTTTTCGGCGAACTCCTTGAGAGCGTACTGCTGGCAGGCTTTCTGGGAAAGGGCATCCTCCTTGCGCAGTTCCTGGGGGATGGGGACGACGGCGACACCTGTTTTGTTCAGGGTGTCTACGATGTCGTCGCGGATGGAATCTTTGTGCAACTTACAGGAGCCGGACATGGCGCCGAAACTGCCGTCGGCCTTTTTGCCGACAACCTCTTTAACGCCTGCTTTGCCGGCAATGGAGACGCGCCCGCCAAAGGTGGGACAGCGGTAGATGCACATGACACAGCCGTTGCCATACTTGCCGCAGTTGCCCTGAGGGCCCGCCGTGCCGCTGGCATCGACGAAAACATCTCCGGTGATCTCATCGGTCTCATCGATCACGACGCCGGTGATGCGCGATCCCTGCATGGTGATGTCCCGCACCCGGGCCAGGGTGCGAAAGTGGATGTTGGGGAATTTGGAGAGACGCTGGCGCACCGCAGGCTCCACCTTGGCCACGTCATAGAGGCTGGCGTGCTTGTGACCCGGGAACTCGATGTTCTTGTGCCGGGAGACCTCATCGGTGACCTCGAAGAGATCGCCGCCGCCCATGGCCAACATTTCCTCGGTGGCGGTGAATCGTCCGTTGTTGCGCATGATCCCGCCGACGAGGCCAGTGCCCAAAAACATGTCCGTACGTTCGAGCAAGGCCACTTCAGCGCCGGCTTTGGCCGCCGCAATCGCAGCAGCACAGCCGGCCCAGCCGCCTCCGACGACGACTACCTTCGGCATGCTGGCGCCACCTCCCTTTTCTCGCCGGTGTTCTTGTTGCCATTTTTTTCCATAATAGTTGTTTCTCTGCCGGTGTTCATCAGATCATGCCGGCGTAGCGGGCGGTGATCTCCATCAGGCGGACGAGGGCGCGGACGGCGAAGCGCATGTTCTCTTCGATGATCTGGCCGTCTTCATCTGTGGTGCCCAGGCCGGGCGAGATGTAGACGTTGGCGTCATAGGCGATGGTCGGGATGACGCCCATCTGGGCCAGACCGCTCTGCAGGATGTTGCTCCCGGCGTACATGTCTTCGATAGCGAAGATGGGAAGGCCGAGACCGCCCTCTTTCCAGGTGCCTTCGTAGTTGACCTCGACAGCCTGGGAGTTGTAGGACTTGCTGATCTTGAGGCCTTTTTTGATGTTCGGGTGGATCTTGTCGAACTCGTCGTTGACGATCCGCTCCAGGTCGTCGACAGGCTTGGTGAGGATCTCCGGCTTGTCCCGCAACACCCGCAACGTTTGCACTTGGCTGAGCAGGGCCTCTTTGCCGGGGTCGAAGGTGACATAGGCCGCTTTGCCGTAGGAGGCTGTCGTCCCCCAGCGGTCGCCGTGCATGCCCATGGCCCGGCGGATATGGGTCATCACGTCCTCACGGCCGATAACCAGGCCTGAGGTGGCGGCGCCGGAGGCTTTGTCCATGGCATAGGTGATCACATCGGCATTGACCTTGCGGGGGTCGGTGCCGACGAAGGGGATGCCCCAGGCGTTGTCGATCAGGTAGGGCACGTTGTACTCATGGGCCAGTTCGCCGATGCGCTTCATCAGAAGGGGCGCGCCGTCCTCATCCTTGGCGCCGTAGCCGTAGCCGGGGGTGTCATAGCCGAGAGAAGCGAAGCCAGTCAAGAAGGGGGCATGCACCTCAGCGGCCAGGGCCATCTGTTCGATCGATGCCTCGGGGTCGACCTCAGTGAGCAGCGGGACGGGATGGGCTTTGATGCCGTGGACAGGATATTGGGCGCCGACGAGCGGCACGATGACTGTGTCGAAGTTGTTCTGCCGCTTGCCGTAGAAGCCGAGTTCGCCGGCGGTAGTGCCGCGATCGGCGTAGATGTCCTTATACTTGGGCGGGAAGGGCCGGCCATAGGCGGCCTGGTGGTGCATGTGCTTTTCATAGGGGCAGATGTAGCGGGCGCGGTAGTTGTCGCCGCGGCCAAGGTTGGGCGGCGTCATCAGGGTGTCAAAGCAGAGCCAGAGGGCTGCCTCACAGGTGCTCGTCGGCACCGGTTCCCACTCGTCGCCGTAGACATCCTTGACGATCTCCCGCAGTTCGTCGACGAGCTTGGCCAGCGGGATGACTTCTTTGCCTCCCTTTTCGGTCGCCTCGGCGATGTCGCGGCGCAGGGGCGCCGGGCAGCCCGAGATGGCGCCGGTGAGGCCGAACTTGCCGCGCAGATTGGGCGGGATGCCGATCTCATCGGCCGCTTTCTTGGCTTCGGCGTAGATCTGAGGGATGCTGGCCTGGAGGTGGCGGTACAGTTGGTATTTGTATTTGAGGGTTGTCGTCAAATCAGGGTCCTCCTTGTCTTACGTAGCGTTGGCTCAAACCTGGACGATCATCTCGACTTCCACAGCGGCGTCGAGGGGCAGTTCGTTCACCCCGACGGCGGAGCGGGCGTGCTGTCCTTTGTCACCGAAGACTTGGCCCAGCAGTTCCGAAGCGCCGTTGATGACGCCGGGCTGGCCCTGAAAGCCGGGCGCGCTGTTGACGAAGCCGACCACCTTGACGATCTTTTTCACCTGGTTGAGATCGCCCACCTGCCCCTTGATCACGCCGAGGCAGTTTAGACAGCAGACTTTGGCCGCCTCATAGGCTTTTTCTGCCGTCAGGTCCTTGCCCACTTTGCCCTTGTATTTCAACTCGCCGTTGACAAAGGGGATCTGCCCTGACGTGTAGATGAAGTCACCAGCCTTGACGGAGGGCACGTAGGCGGCCACCGGCTTAGGCGCTTCCGGCAGCGTGAGCCCCAGCTCCTGCAGTTTCGCTTCTACGGACATCCCTTCACCTCCTGAATGTGCGAATGGCTTGAAACTCATCGCTAGTTTCACCGAGGCGGGGAAAATCATGTGCTTTTTCAGCGTTTGTCAGGACGGGAGTCTTCGGTCAACCGGGGACGTAATTCAAGGCTGTTCAATCGGGGCTTTTGATCAGCAGTTGCTGGCCGATCTCAGCGCCGATGGAGACGCCTGACTGTCGCTCGTCGGACTTGATGACGATGTTGATATGGTTAGGCATGTGGGTCTCGTCGAAACCGGCGATATGGCCGAGGAGTTTCCCTTTTAAAAAAACGGGATCGCCGGTGACGATGACGCCGCCTCCCTTGACCTCGAAAAAAGCGAGATAGGCGATGCGGTCGACCTGTTTTCCCGGTCCGGCATCCCTTTCGTCGGTGACGATGATCTCGTGGATCTCGTCCTCGGCCAGCGCGCGGGAGATCGGCTTGATGAGTTGCAGTCCACGGTTTTCCAACTTTCCTTCCAGGATCGCTACCAGTTCGCCGACGACATCCTTTTTCTTGGCGTAGGGGTGGACGCGGAGCATTCCTTTGGCGTATGGGTCGGACATTATTGTTTAATGCCCCCTTTTTTACTTCTGTTGCTGTGTAGTGTGGCGGGGAATAGGGTTTTTCATGAAACAACAGCAGGAAAATGAAAAGCCGCCTCCTTGTGAAGGCTCGTTGGCGGGCCATAATAAAAACCCTCGCCTATCCCGCAAAAATAAACGGAATAAACGAGGGTGCTTTTTCTCCTATAAGTACAGCAAAAAGCTAGAACGTTAGCAAAAAAGAAGCAATCACGACTTTACAATTTCCCCCGCGACCCAAGATTAAAGGTCAAAACCTCCAGATTCACTGACAGGTCCACGTTGCGCAGTTCAATCCTGGGCGGGAGGCTTAAGACACAGGGGGCGAAGTTCAAGAGGGCGTCTACGCCGGAGTTGACGAGGATATCAGCCACCTCTTGGGCTACGGTGGCCGGCACGGTGATGATGCCGATGCCCACCTGTTTCTCCTTGACCGTCTGTGCCAGTTCCTCGATGGGCTGCACGGCGATGTCGTCGTACTTCCTTCCGATCTTGGCCGGGTCGCTGTCAAAAATCCCGACCAGGTGGAAGCCGCGCTCCCCAAAACCCCTGTACATGGCGAGGGCGGAGCCAAGATGACCGGCGCCGACGATGACGACGCGCCATTCCCGGTTCAAACGGAGGATATTCAAAATGTGGTGTTGCAGTTCGTCGACATTGTAGCCGACGCCGCGTGTGCCGAATTCCCCGAAATAGGCCAGATCCTTGCGGACATGGGCGGGACTGACTCCCACCCCCTCGGCGATCTCTCCCGAAGAAATCATTTGCACGCCCCGCTCTTCCACCTGGCTCAGGTAGCGGGAATACATGGACAACCGGATGATTGTGGCTTCGGGGATTTTCAGGGTTTTCACGCCAAATCCCTTCTTTCTAGATACCGATTAACCGATGGATCGCTGCGTAGGACAAGGCCGCTACTGCGGCCGACGCCGGTATGGTAAAAATCCAGGCGGTCACGATACGCTTGGCTACGACCCAACGGACGGCGGAGACGCGTTTGGCCGAGCCTACCCCCATTATACACGAAGATACAACGTGTGTGGTACTGACAGGCATGCCAAAAAGCGAAGCGCCGTAAATCACCATAGAGGAACTGAGGTCGGCGGCAAAGCCGTTGATGGGCTCCAGTTTGACGATCCGTCCACCCATGGTGCGGATGATCTTCCAGCCGCCGACAGCCGTGCCAAGGGCCATGGCCAGGGCGCAGGCGAAGATAGTCCACTTTGGCACCTCAAAGGTGGCGATCATGCCGGTGCTGAAGAGGGCCATGGTGATGATGCCCATGGACTTCTGGGCATCGTTGGATCCATGGGAAAAGGCGGCCGCCGTCGCGGCCAGGATCTGCAGGCGCAGGTAGCGCTGGTTGACCCGGCCCGGCGTCCACTTGCGCGACAGCCACCAAAGCGCCGTCATGATGAAGAATCCGACGACAAGGCCGATAATCGGCGAGGCGAGGAGGATGAAGACGATCTTTTTAATGCCGGCCCACTTCAGATGGGTGACGCCTTGTCCAGCCACAACAGCGCCGATGACACCGCCGATCAATGCGTGGGAACTGGAAGAGGGAATACCGTAATACCAGGTGAGGAGGTTCCAGAAAATCGCCCCGACCAGCGCAGCCAGGATAACGGACAGTGTCACAGCCCCCGGGTCGGCGATGTCGGAACCGATGGTCTTGGCCACGGCGGTGCCGGAGAGGGCGCCCACAAAGTTCATTACCGCTGCCAGCATGATGGCGTTGCGCGGCGAGATGGCCCGCGTGGAGACCGACGTGGCGACGGCGTTGGCTGTGTCATGAAAGCCGTTGATATAATCGAAGGCGAGGGCCAAAAAGACGACGGCGAAGACGACAATTTCAATGTTAGGCATTCTTGAGGGCGACTCCTTTGACGATCTTGGCCACATGCTCGCAGTTGTCGATGGCGTCTTCGACCCGTTCCCAGATCTCTTTCCACTTGATCAGTTCGATGGGCTCGTTGAGTTCATTGAAGAGCTTGGCCATGCCGCGCCGGTAAATGCGGTCGCCGTCGCTCTCACACTGCTTGATCCTGGCGCAGGTTTCGATGATCTTTTCCTGCTCCTTGCGCATATTGCGCATCAGTTCAAAGGCGGAGACCAGCAGAAGCGTCGCCTCGGCCAGCACATCGACCAGGACGACCAGGTCTTCGGAGGGTTCGCCTGTCCGATAAAGATGCATGCGTTCGATGGTTCCGTGAATGTTATCGAGGATGTCATCCAGCCGGTTGCTCAAGGTGTAGATGTCTTCCCGATCGATGGGCGTGATGAAGGTGGAGTTGAGTTGGTCGGAGATGTTGGCGGTGATGTCGTCACCTTCATGTTCGACCTCGGTGATTTCGGCCATTTTGACCGACAGGAGCTGGTAATCCTTCATCAGCGATTGAAAGACAGCAGAGCCGCGATGCACGATGCGGGCACTTTGTTCCAGGAGCGTGAAGAACTTGTCTTCCCGGGGCTTCAATGACAGCAGCATGTTGTTTAAACCCTTCTTCCTGTTTTTTACGAAATGCTAACATCCATAACCGATTCTTTACGGGCACACCTCAACCATTATATCAGCAGAAAAAGAGATGGTGAAGCCACCATCTCATTTTTCGTCAAATCTTCGATTACATTCGTGGGAAAGGATCATTCCTCGCGCCTCTGCCACCATGTATAGGGAACCGGTGACGACGATCGGGGCTGGTCCTTCCCCATCCGCTTTTTCCGGGCCCTGTGTCAACAGCCAGGCCGTCTTCAATGCTTCGCCGATGTCGGGAACAACTGTAACGCGGTCACAACGGCGAGCCGCCAGGGACGCCAATGCCTGCCACTCGCCGGCGCGGGGGCTGTTGGGCCGTGTGACGACGATGGCATCGGCCAGGGGGGCCAGGATGTCGACGACCCGTTCCCGCTCTTTGTCGGCCAGCATGCCCAGGACGAAGACATGCTTCCCCGCTCCTTCCTCCCGGAGCGAAGCGGCCAAAGAGAGAGCGCCGGCCACATTGTGGGCGCCGTCGAGCAGGAAAGGGCCGATCCGCTCCAAACGACCGGGCCAGATAACCTGGCGAAGCCCCGCTTCCAGGTGATCGGGGCGCCAGTCAAACCCCTTTTCCTTTGCCGCTTCCAAGACAGCCACGGCAGTCGCCAGATTAACCTGCTGGTGTTTGCCGGACAAGGGCGGTGTAAAGGGACCATAGAAGCCGAGGCGGCCCTCGACAAGGATTCCCGCCCTCCCCCTCGCAGTTACGGGATACCATTTGACGGGAGTGGCGCTCGTCAGTCTCGGCCCCCGGCGAACGACCTGGATGATCGGCGCGCCAACGCTCCGCGCCTTCTCCAGGAGCACCGCCAGGACAGCGGCGTCGTCGCTGGCCGTCACCAGCGGGACACCTGCTTTGACAATCCCTGCTTTGACGGCGGCGATCTCCGGCAGCGTCGTCCCCAGGTAGTCCATGTGATCGAAGGAGACATTGGTGATGCAGGCGACGATGGGCGTCACCACGTTCGTCGAATCGATGGCCCCACCGAGGCCCACCTCCAGGACGACCACATCGACGGCTTGGCGGTCGAAATAGAGCAGCGACAGGGCCGTCCAGACTTCAAATTCAGTGGGATGCTCAAACCCACCGGCCACCATCGCCTCCAGGTGGGGCCGCAGCTCGGCGATCAGCGCCGCCATCGTCGCCTTCGGGATCGGTTGGCCGTTGATGCGGGTCCGCTCGGTGTAGCAATGCAGATGGGGCGACGTGAACAAACCCACGCGGTGGCCCGCGGCCTGCAGGACGGCGGCGGTCATCACGGAGGTGGAGCCCTTGCCGTTGGTGCCTCCGATATGGATGAAGGCAGGACGCTTCTTGCGGTGCGGGTCGCCGAGGCGGCGCAGCAGTTCGGTGATGCGGTCGAGGCCGAAGTTGAAGCCGAACTTGGTCAGGTCTTTTAAATAGGCCAGCGCGT
Organism: Heliomicrobium undosum; assembly: GCF_009877425.1. Taxonomy (NCBI): domain Bacteria; kingdom Bacillati; phylum Bacillota; class Clostridia; order Eubacteriales; family Heliobacteriaceae; genus Heliomicrobium; species Heliomicrobium undosum. Next base: position 63,127 of record NZ_WXEY01000010.1, read on the forward strand.
CATCAAAAGCGGCATCCTGCGCCTTCCGATCCATCAGGTCCCCAACGATGTGAGGGTGCGCAGGCGTTCTTCCAGGGCGGCCTTTTTCCGCAACGCCTCCCCTTCCTTCTCGCGCTCCTTGGCGACCACCTCAGCTGGCGCTTTGGCGACGAAGCCAGCGTTGTTCAGCTTACTGCCAAGACGGCGGACTTCGTCTTCGACAGCCCGCAGTTCCTTGGTCAATCGGTCGATCTCCTTGGTCAGGTCGATGAGCCCTTTCAAAGGCAGGTAGATGGCTGTATCGCCAACGATGGCTGTCGCCGCCCCCTCCGGCTGCCCGTAGCCGGTCCCTTCGATTTCCACCTCGGAGGCGCTAGCCAGATTGATGATGTAGGCGGCGCCCCGAGCGAGGATCCGGCGGTGTTCCTCATTGCCACAAACCAGGATCACCTCGGCGCGCTTGCCCGGCGCCACGTTCATCTCCGCCCGGATGTTGCGGATGGCGCGGATGACATCCATGACGAGGGCCATCTCTTCCTCGGTGGAGGAGTTGATGCGCTCCGGCTCGGCTTCCGGCCAGGGGGCGACCATGATCGATTCGCCGTGGTGGGGCAGTTGCTGCCAGATCTCTTCCGTCAGGAAGGGCATGAAGGGATGAAGCAATTGCAAGGTGCCCCGCAGCACATGGGTGAGCACCTTCTGCGCCGTCTGGCGCGAAGCGGCGGCGTCGGCGACGCCCACTTCCTTGCCGTAGAGGCGCGGTTTGGCCAGTTCGATGTACCAGTCGCAGTACTCGTTCCAGAGGAATTCGTAGATCAGGCGGGCCGCCTCGCCCAGGTCGTACTGTTCCAGCGCCGTCGTCGTCTCGCCGATCAGGCGGTTGTAGCGCGAGAGGATCCAGCGGTCGGCCAGGGTCAGTTCACCCCAAGGCTGGTGGATCTCAAAGCCCTCCAGGTTCATCAGGACGAAGCGGGAGGCGTTCCAGATCTTGTTGGCGAAGTTACGGATCCCTTCCAGACGTTCAAAATGGAAGCGGATGTCATTGCCGGGCGTATTGCCGGTGACGAGCATGAAGCGCAGTGTGTCGGCGCCGTACTGGTCGATGATCTCGATGGGGTCGACGCCGTTGCCGAGGGATTTGGACATCTTGCGACCCTGGGCGTCCAGGATCAGGCCGTGGATGAAGACCTCCCGGAAGGGCACGTCGCCCATGAACTCCAGACCCATGAAGACCATGCGGGCCACCCAGAAGAAGATGATGTCCCGGCCGGTGACGAGGACCGACGTGGGGTAGTACTTGGCCAGTTCCGGCGTCTTTTCCGGCCAGCCGAGCGTCGAGAAGGGCCAGAGGCCGGAGGAGAACCAGGTGTCGAGCACATCGGGGTCCTGCTCAAAGTGGCTGGCGCCGCATTTCGGGCAAACCTCGGGAAGCTCCTCGGCGCGGCCGCAGTAGATGTAGTCGCAGTCGTCACAGTACCAGACGGGGATGCGGTGGCCCCACCAGAGCTGCCGCGAGATGCACCAGTCACGGATGTTTTCCAGCCAGCCCAGGTAGATCTTGGTGAACCGCTCCGGCACGAACTTGAGCCGGCCGTCCTTGACGACCTCCATGGCCGGTTCGGCCAGGGGCTTCATACGAACAAACCACTGGGGCGACACCATCGGTTCGACGACGGTGTCGCAGCGGTAGCACTGGCCGACAGCGTGGACATGGTCGTTCACCTTGACGAGATAGCCCTGGGCCTCCAGGTCCTTGACGATGCGCTTGCGGCATTCGTAGCGGTCCAATCCGGCGTAGGGGCCGGCTTCTTCATTCATGACCGCTTCCTTCGTCATGACGGTGATTTGGGGCAGGTTGTGCCGGAGGCCCACCTCGAAGTCGTTCGGGTCATGGGCGGGGGTGATCTTGACGACGCCGGTGCCGAAGGCGGGGTCCACATAGGCGTCGGCGATGACAGGGATGGCCCGGTTGAGGATGGGCAGCATGACCATCTTGCCGATCAGGTGCTTGTAGCGGTCGTCGTCAGGGTGAACGGCCACGGCGGTGTCGCCGAGCATCGTCTCGGGGCGGGTCGTCGCCACGACAACCTCACTGTCGCCGTCCTGGACGGGATAGCGGATGTGCCAGAGGTGGCCGCCGCGCTCCTCATGCTCCACCTCGATGTCGGAGATGGTTGTCTGGCACTTGGGGCACCAGTTGATGATCCGGTTGCCCCGGTAGATCAGCCCTTTTTCATAGAGGCGGATGAAGACCTCCTGGACCGCTTCGGAACAACCCTCATCCATGGTGAAACGCTCCCGCGTCCAGTCGCAGGAGGATCCCAGGGTGCGCAGTTGGGTCGTGATGCGTGTGCCGTACTGGTGCTTCCAGTCCCAGACCCGCTCCAGAAAAGCCTCCCGCCCCAGGTCATACTTGGAGACGCCTTCTTTTGCCAGGGCCTCTTCCACCTTTGCTTGGGTGGCGATGCCGGCATGGTCTGTGCCGGGGACCCAGAGCACGTTATAACCCTGCATCCGCTTGAAGCGGGAGAGGATGTCCTGAAGGGTGTTGTCCATGGCGTGGCCGAGGTGCAGGCTGCCCGTCACGTTCGGCGGGGGCATGACGATGGAAAAGGGTTTGCCGCCGCTCTTCACGTCGGCCGTAAAAAAGCCCTTCTCGTTCCACCACTCATACCGCTTGGATTCCACCTGTTTCGGATCGTAGGTTTTGGACAAACCGGAAGTTGTTGCTTCGCTCACTTGATTTCATTCCTCCCGTCATATTCCCATCGGTCCGCAGCGAATGCTTTCTCCGCTTTCCATTCCTTCCCGGGAAAATCTCCCCGGTAGTCAAAAATAAAAAGCACCCCGTCCGGCAAAGGACGGAGTGCTCCGCGGTACCACCTTTGTTCTTCCGGCCGCCGGTAAAGGCGGTCGAAAAAGCGCTCTTGGGGGACGATAACGGGTCCTGCCGGCCTCTCGGCACTCCGGGGCGACTTCCACCGCGCCACCCAGCGACCTTTCAGCCAGGGGATATTCTCCCCGGGTCGCCTCTCTGCAGGGTTTAAAACGGTGTACTCCTCCCCATCGTCGTTTTTCATCCGATGGATTTGCCCTTTATCTTAGGCACTTCGCCCTTATTTGTCAAGTTCGTCGACAATAGGGCTCTCATTTAGTCGGCTTGCGGCTGCCCGGATGCTAACCCGATGTCGAGCACCTGTTCCGCCGCCGTGTGCGGGTCGAGGGTGCGCTGGATCACCTCGTCGAGGATGCGATCCCACTCGCCTGTTTTTTCCACCTTATTCCGGATCAGGTCCTTGATGTGATGCTCGATCACTTCCCGCAATTCCAGCTTGATGCGCTGTTTGCGTTCGTCGGCGAGCTTGCCTGTCGTCTCCAGGTGATCGCGGTGCTTCTGGATGGCCGCCAGCAGTTGATCGATGCCGCTGTCGCGCATCGCCACCGTCCGGACAACGGGAGGACGCCACTGCTGGGCGGCGCCGGGGCGGGTGCGGGCGCCCAGATCGAGCATGACCTCGATCTCGGTGACAACACGATCGGCCCCTTCCAGGTCGGCCTTGTTGACGGCGAAGACATCGGCGATCTCCATGATGCCCGCCTTGATGGCCTGGATCGAGTCGCCGGCGCCGGGGGTGAGCACGACGACAGTCGTGTCGGCGGCCGTCATGATCTCGAGCTCGGACTGGCCGACGCCGACCGTTTCGACAAGGATGTAGTCGCAGCCGAAGACATCGAGGACCTTGAGCACCTCTTTCGTCGCCCGGGCTAGGCCGCCCAGGCTGCCCCGGGTGCCCATAGAGCGAATGAAGACATCCTTGTCCATGTAGTGCTCATTCATGCGGATGCGATCACCGAGGATCGCGCCGCCGGTAAAGGGGCTTGTCGGGTCGACGGCGACAACGCCGACCTTCTTGCCCTGCTTGCGCAGGCCGGAGATCAGGCGATCCGTCAGGCTCGATTTGCCGGCGCCGGGCGAACCGGTGATGCCGACGATGTAGGCCTTGCCTGTATGGGGATAGAGGGCTTTCAGCAGTTCCTGTTTCTCAGGGCCGCCGTTTTCCACGAGGGTGATCATCTTGGCCGCCACCCGTCGCTCACCGGCGAGCAGGGCGGGAATCTGGTCGATCATGGGTTCATGCACCACCTGTAATAATTTCGGCAAAAGGGGATCATATGTTGCCAGCTTTTCATCCGGTTGGTCTTTAGATCAAACACCTTGTGCACTATTAGTGCCGCTAATAGTAATGATTTGTTCTGGTGATCTTCCGCTTCCGTCAACAATATCGTTCGATGGGTATTCGTTCGATCCTGACAGAATTCCTGCATAGGCTTTTTTGTTCGATAATTCACAAACGTCCGAACTTCGTCAGGACGCTGATTGTCCTCAATGCTATTTCCACCACAGTGTGTATACGCCTACGGTCACCAGCGCGGCGGCCAGGAAGATCAGGAGGCCCATGCCAAAGGTCATCGCAGCCCGCTTCCAGGACCTCTCGGTCCGGTACCCGCGAATTCGCGCCTCTAGAGGTGTATCTTTCAGCGGGTCCCGCGAACCACGCAGTCGATCATTGGAGATGGCAAGCAAGGCCGATCCGGCAGCCGTATCATCGATGACAAACACAGGTTTTCCTTTTTCTGCGGCGCCATCCTCCTCCACATCGGGATCGGCGATCATGAGGCGGGCTGTATCCTCAATCGGGTTGAATCTAGGTTGCGTAAAACCAGTCGCCGCAACGCCAGGTGTCACAAGGCCGGATGGCGAAGTGCTCGAAGAGGCAGCGCTGGTCATCGTCGCGTTTGATGACGCGGGATGAGCGGCGTGGGCGGAGCCATAGGCGGCAGGGCTGGAAGGAGAAGGATTTTTGCCAGCCGGCGACGAACGAGGGTAGAGCGGCACCGGTTGGGAGCGGGCGGAACGGGTGACCTGGATCGCTTGCCAGTCCTCTGTGGCGACCATGGCGCCTTTGCGCCACCGGTAAAAGCCATGGGTGCCGGACTGGGGATCGACAACCCAGCCGATGTGCCAGGGGCGGGAGAAGTGCTCTTGTTGATTGGTCAGATCCTGACCGGAAAAGAAAAGGCCGCAGCCGGGATGGCTGTGCACCCAGCCCAGCACCTGCAGTTTGGGCGCCAGTTTGCGCAGGCGCTCCCATTCCTCCCAGTCTGCCTGGGTCAATTTCAGGCTCGTATGCACCGGTTCGGCGTGCAGCGCCGGCAGGAAGGTTTCCACACGGATGAGCGCGCCCAGAATGCCCGATCGCTCCTGGAAATAGACATCGCCCAGCAGCAGACCGCCTGCCTCATGGCTGCATTTGCCTACATATTCTCCCACATCGTTGAAAACCTTTTCCAGGATTTCGACCCGCAAATATTCGACACGAATTTCTTCATTCATCCCATTTCCAACCCCTTTCCCCGTAGCGTTACCATTATATCCCCGGTTTTTCGACGATTCAATCCACCCGAGGGAGAAAATGGAGGAGATCGGGGCGGGTCAATAAAAAATAAGAAATCAGCGGGAGCAAAAAAGGAAAAATACTAAGCAGACAGGGGGAGCCCAGATGGATTTCGTACAGATGATTGCAACCGCCGCCATCGGCGCGATCGTGATCTGGCTGGCAGCCCGCTATTTTTTCGGCAGCGGCTCGGACATCCACTATGAAGAGGCCGTGCGCATCCTGGCTGACCGGGAACAATCGCTCCTGCTCGACGTGCGGACCGCCCGGGAACACGGAAAACGCCGGCCGGTCGGCGCTCTCAACATCCCCGTGCAGGAACTTAAACAGCGCCTGGCCGAACTGGAGCCGCACCGGAAGAAACAGATTGTCGTCATCTGCGCCAGCGGCATGCGCAGCCGGATGGCCGTCCAGACGCTGCAAAAACAGGGCTTCGCGGGCGTGAAAAACTTCCGCGGCGGCATGAGCGGCTGGCGAGGAGAGGTAGAAAGCGGCTGACCGCCCATCAGGGCGGCAGCGCATTTTGGCGCCGCCACCGGCGCCCATACAGGAAGCCCATTGTATCCACCTATCTTCTTTCGCACCATATCAGTAGCAAACAGGAGGAATCGTTTTGGCAAAGAAGATCACCCTGCCCCAGTGCAAAGAGATGAAGAAGCAAGGAAAACGCCTCCGCATGATCACCGCCTATGACTACCCCTTCGCCCGCCTCGTCGACGAGAGTGAGATCGAGATCATCCTGGTTGGCGATTCCCTGGGGATGGTTGTCCTGGGCTATGACAGCACCGTGCCGGTCACCCTCGATGAGATGATCCATCACAGCAAGCCTGTCGTCCGCGGCGCCCCAAACACCCTCATCGTGGCGGACATGCCCTTCGGCACCTACAATGTCTCCAAAGAGGACGCCATTCGCAACGCCAACCGCATGCTCAAAGAGAGCGGCATCGAAGCCGTCAAGGTGGAAGGGGGAACGCGGATGGCCCCGACGGTGCGCGCCCTCGTCGACGCCGGCATCCCCGTCATGGGTCACATCGGCCTGACGCCGCAGACGGCGGCCCAACTGGGTGGCTTCAAGGTCCAAGGCAAGACGGAGGACGCGGCCCAGCAGTTGCTGGAAGACGCCCTCGCCTTAGAAGCGGCCGGCGCTTTCAGCATTGTCATCGAATGCGTTCCCGTCGGCCTGGCCCGGACGATCACCACCAGCCTCTCCATCCCAACTATTGGCATTGGCGCAGGCCCTTACTGTGACGGCCAGGTCCTCGTCATCCAGGACCTGCTCGGCATCTATGATCGCTTCGTCCCCAAGTTCGTCAAACAGTATGCCCAGACCGGCCCCGCCATCCGGGCGGCCCTCGGCGACTATGCCCGGGAGGTGGCCGACGGCGTCTTCCCTGGCCCGGAACACAGCTTCGGCATGGATGACGAGATGAAAGGGCTCTATTGATGCGCATCACCGTGCTGGGCGCCGGGGCCATGGGCTGTCTCTACGGCGGCCTGCTGGCCCGCTCCGGCGCCGATGTGACACTCATCGACCGCAAGGCCGACCATGTGCGGAGTCTTAACGAACAGGGTCTTCGCCTCGAGGGGCTCGACGGGGCCGAAAAGACGTCACTGATTCCCCTACGCGCCACGACCTGTCCCGAGGAAGCCGGTCCGGCTGATCTGGTGATCGTTCTGGTCAAGGCGACCGACACGACAGCAGCTGCAGAGAGGTTGGGGCCGCTTCTGGCCCCGCACACCTCCCTGCTCACCCTGCAAAACGGCTTGGGCAACGCCGAGATCCTGGCTGAACGCTGGGGCGCCGAACGGGTGCTGGTGGGAACCAGTTCCTTCGGCGCCCTCTTCGTCGAACCCGGTTGTGTCCGTCTGACCGGTCGGGGCCAAACCCACTTGGGAGAACCGGGGGGCATTCACTCGTCCCGTGTGGAAGCGATCGTAGCGCGTTTCAACCGGGCCGGGCTGAACGCGGCAGCCAGCGACAATGTGACCGGCCTGCTCTGGGACAAACTGCTCGTCAATGTGGGCATCAACGCCCTGACAGCCATCGCCGGCATCCCCAATGGAAAGATCCTCGACGCGCCTGCGCTGACAACCATCTTGGAGGCGGCTGTCGCCGAGGCGGCGGCGGTGGCGGCGGCTGCCGGCGTGACCATCACCGCCGATCCAGCTGGTCGGGCAAAGGCTGTCGCCACAGCGACGGCGACCAACCGTTCCAGCATGCTCCGGGACATGGAGCGCGGGCAGGTCACGGAGATCGACGCCATCAACGGTGCGGTGGCGCGCCTGGGCCGCCATTGGGGCGTCGCCACCCCGGTCAACGAAACGCTCACCCTGCTGGTCAAAGGGCTCACAGAGTTCCGTATTTCTAACCGGGCATACTAGGCCCGAGGTGAGCTTTTTCTATGGATGTTCGTGTCTCCATCATCGGAACAGGCAATGTGGGGGCAGCCACCGCCTTCGGGCTCCTCAGCGCCTCGACAGCCTCGGAACTGGTGCTTGTGGATATCAATAAAAAGAAGGCCGAAGGGGAAGCCATGGACTTAAGCCACGGCGTCTCCTTTGTCAGCCCCGTCGAGGTGGTGTCCGGCGATTACAGCGACTGCAAGGGATCGCGCATCGTCATCTTCACCGCCGGCGCCAACCAGAAACCGGGAGAAACCCGGTTGGACCTGGCCGAGAAAAACACGGCCATCCTCAAACAAGCCATCCCCGAACTGATGAAACACTGCCCTGACGCCATCTTGTTGATGGTCGCCAACCCCGTCGACATCCTGACCTACGCGGCCCTCAAAATCAGCGGCCTGCCCCCCCGGCAGGTCATCGGCTCCGGCACCGTCCTCGACAGTTCCCGCCTCCGCTACACCCTCAGCCGTCATTTCGGCGTCGACGTGCGCAACGTCCACGCCTACATCGCCGGCGAACACGGCGATACGGAGGTGCCGCTCTGGAGCCTGGCGAATATTGCCGGCGCGGACCTGGAGCATATCGACTTCTTCGGCAAGGCGCCCCTTGACCGGCAAGCCCTTTTTGAAGAAACGAAAACGGCGGCCTACCACATCATTGAGCGCAAGGGCGCCACCTACTACGCCATCGCCCTCGCTGTCCGGCGCATCTGTGAGGCCATCCTGCGCGACGAACACTCGGTGCTGACCATCTCCAGCCTCATAGAAGGCGACTACGGGATTCGCGATGTCTGTCTCAGCCTGCCCAGCCTCGTCTACGCCGGCGGCCGGGAAAGGATCCTCGACCTCCCTCTGAGCCATCAGGAGGAAGGTTTGTTGCGCCACAGCGCCGGCGAACTGCGCAAGGTGCTGTCCGGACTCGGATTCTGATGGTATCCGTCTAGAAGGATCGGATGAAAAACGGCAAGGCTGCTTCTTCTAGGGAAGCAGCCTTGCCGTTTTTCATGACTGATATTACATCATGCCGTCTTCGCGAAGGAAATCAAGCGGTTTGAACATGTCCGACCTTATTTTCATCTTCCTTCGGCGACTGCAGCCCTGTCTCTGATCCGCTTGCCGATCAGTATGACGAAGGCTGTAATAACGAGTGGGACAAGATACTCCGATATGGGGATCTGTTGAACAAAGGGGCCGATGCTCTGATCATGGATGACCATTTTTCCCGCCGTCCAGGCGAGAATACCCGAACCGACGTAGACCAACCAGGTATGCCGGTGCAACAGGTTAGACAGAAAGGCGCTTCCCGTCAAAACAACCGGGATGCTTAGGGCAAGTCCAAAGCCAAGCAAGTAAACATTCCCATGGGATGCCCCGGCTAATGCCAGCACATTGTCGAGACTCATCAACACGTCAGCGCTGATGATGGTGAGTATGGCTTTTTTGAAATCACTTCCTACATTTATCATCTCGTCGACCGGTTTCTCGGGGTAAAGCAACTTCAGTGCGATCCACGCAAGGAGAAGCCCTCCGATAAACTGAATCAGGGGGATGCGCAACAGCAGCGCAACGATGAAGGTGAGGGCTATCCGAAGCCCTACGGCCATCGCCGCTCCCCAGAACATCGCTTTCTTGCGGTATTCATCGGGCAGTCCTTTGGTTGCCATGGCGATGACAACCGCGTTATCACCGCTAAGTACAAGGTCTATGACGATAATATTGATAATTCCTGCGATGAATGCCCAATCCATTTTCGCCTCCGTATCGCTAATTTCAGTTTACATGGCTTCGTAAGCTAGGTTGCGCTCGCCGGAACCGCCTTATTCCCCTACCGCCCGGTCAGCACCCGATTCGTCCTACCCGTCGATTGCACCCCCAAGACACCGCCGGCGGCGCCGAGCATCATGAGCATAAGCGCATCGGCGCCGGCAATGGTCAGTGAGTAAGCGCCCGTCGAAGACCACAAGGTCATGAAGAACAGCGCCAGCAGCATGCCTACGATCAGTCCTTGCAGCCAACCGCGGCGCCTGGCCAATCGGGCTGCCCGGTATCCGCCGAAAAAAGCCGCTGCCCCCAGGAGGACGATGATCCAGGGACTTAAAAAGTACACCGGCCCCGATAACCTCCAGAGAAGGACAATAGTCAGGGCCATTCCACCGGCGAGAATCGCAGCCGCCCGCAGTAGACCGGCCCAAACAGGCTTCCAGTGCCAGAGAGAGACCATTGAACTCCCACTCCTTTTCTTTCTATGTCATCTTGCCCATGTCATCTTTCGCAAAGGGCCGACTTCCGCCTCACCCTTCCAATGATTCCACTACAGCTTATGAGCCAGGGAAAGGAAAAAGGACAAGCGCCATAAGTTTCACTTTTTTCGGCAGGAATTCGGTAGCTTTTGTCTAATTCAGGTCTAGTCCAGACAGAATCTAAAATGTGGGCCATCACCACCAGGAGGTCATCCATGAAACGCCTTAAGCCGGGAATCCCCTTGATCGCCGCCCTGCTCGTCGTCACCCTCGCCGCCTACAACCTCGCCTCGAACAAACGCTTTCCCCTTACGACCGCCGACAGCATTGTTCCGGGCCCGGACACCCAGTGGGTTGAGGCAAAAACCCTTCCTCCCCTGGAAGATCTGCCGGCCGGTTACCATCTCGTCGACCTGAGAGAAATCTGTGAACAGGCACTTGCCTCCTACACGGTTCGCACGCCCGGCTTGGGTGACGTCAAACCCACCCCGGAGAAGAAGTCAAGCGAGTCCGCCGCCAGAGACGAGGTCCAGTGGTCCAGCATCACCTTCAGCAACAAAAAAGAGCGCATGGCCTTCACCACACGCAACAGTCTCTATGTGGTCAATATGAAATCCCGACAAGCGATCCGCCTGCACCGGCTCGCTGTTGAGGACGGGACTGAATTCTTCCCGGCCATCGCCTGGAGCCCCGACGACAGCATGGTCACCTTCGGCACGGTGACTCGCCCGAAAGGGGACGGCGCGCCCACCTACACAGTCAGCCTGGCGCGCGTCAACGACGGTGACGTGAAGAATGTCCATCAGTCAGACAAACGTCCCAATCTGCCCATCTGGTCCCCGGATGACAAGTACATCGCCCTGGACAACCCCCTCTTCGTCTACGAGGTTAAAACCCAGAACCGCACCCCCGTTGGCATGGGGGCTGACCTGCGCTCGCCGCGGTGGTCGCCTGACAGCAGTTACCTCATTTTTAGCCAATACACTTCGCCGGAACGCTGCGAGATTTACCGCTACTCGCCGGAGACGCGGGAGATGCTGCAGATGACCGACCTCGGAAAAACGGTCGCCCCGGTCGCCTGGCTGAAGTACCCCTCCACGATCATCATGGAGACAGAGGCCACAGCGAACGGGAATGACACGGGCCGTCACCACGTTGGGGAGGTGCGCCCCCACTCGGAAAGCAGCATCCGCTGGCTTACCGGCTTTGACAGTGCCGAATCCAACCGTTTCCTCTGCGCTTCCCCCAATGAACGGCTGATCATCATGCGTCAGTTCCAGCCAGCGGCGAGCGCGGCGACGGCAACCCCGACGACAGCAGGAAAACTCGAGAACCGTTTCGATCTGATCGCCGCCAACCGGGAAATCACATCCTTTTTCGGCTGGCGCCGGGTCAAAATCCACAGCCTCCCCGTCGATACCCACCTGACCCACGCCTGGAACCGCGACGGCAAGCTCTTCTACATGATCGACGCCAGATCGGAAGGGGCTGCAGCCGGCGAATCGTCGAAATACGAGTTATACCTCTTCGACTTCGATCAGATGACCCGGCAGAAGGTGTGGGACGCTACGACCCCCCTGCGTCTGGTTGCCGTCGACGGATACAATACGGTTTATTATTGTCCCTACTAAGTCACGTAAAAAAAACGCGCCTCCCGGGGCATGCTAACCCTGGGAGGTGACCGCATGCAGCACTGTTCAGGCTTCCGGAGGATGCACGCCAACGCAGCCCATTTTGCTGTTGTGGCCTATATCGGCCTGGTCGCTTGGTTCATTCGGGAACTGCGGACCATCACCGACGCCGTCGTCGACATCCGTGAGGCGCTCCGGCGCCGGTAACCCTCCTGCCGCTTTGGCTGTATCCGGCACGCCGGTGGCCAAAGCGGCTTTTGCGTAAAAAAGCCCTGTCACCGCTTCCACTGCGGTGACAGGGCTTTTATTGATAGCATGCATGAAGGTGTATGGTACCATCCTCGGGATGCGCTTTCCATGCCTTAAGCGGCGTTCAAGGCTTCCTCAATCGCTTGAAAGCCGACGGCGATGGCCTTCTTGTTCATCTCCTCGGTCCCTTTCGGGATGCGGGAAAGGACAGCCTTTTCGAGGGCTTCCCGGGAGACGACGCCGGTCAGGCCGACGATAACAGCCAGGGCGACGATATTGGCCACCACTTCGCGACCCACGTCCTGGCGGGCCAGACGGCTGATGTCGATGCGGTAAACCCTTCCCTTCGTAGGCTCACAGTTCTTGACATAGGTGCTGTCGAGGATGACGATGCCGTCTTCCTTGACCTCATCGATGTACTTCTTGGCCGCTTCCGGGCTCATGGCCAGCAGCAGGTCAGCATCCTTGACTTTCATGTAGTCAATCCGGTCGCCGGAAATGATGACCTCGGCTTTGGAGGAACCCCCACGGGACTCGGGACCATAGCTCTGGGATTGAACAGCGTTCTTCCCATCGAGGATGGCCGCTTCGGCCAGAATGATCCCGCCGGTGATCAGACCTTGACCGCCGGTGCCGCCCAGTCGGATTTCCCAACTATCACGCATTGCTGTTGGCCTCCTTGAATCTGTCGATGATTTTTTCGTACTGCTCCGTATACTCTGGAGCCGGTACGTGGTGGAGGATACCCGTCAGGATTTTGCCTTCCTTTTTTTCCGGGGGCAGCCGGTCAGCCGCCTCCTTGGGTAGGCAATTGTCCTTCTGCCACTTGAGCATATCGGCGGCGCTGCCCTGCTTGTTCTTGCGACCGTAGTAGATGGGGCAGGCAGCGAGAGCCTCCACGAAGGAGAAGCCTTTATTGGTGATGCCGGCGTGAATGACGTCGGTCAACTGGCGCGTGTGGAAGGAGTTGCCGCGGGCCACATAGGTGGCGCCGGCGCCGATGGCCAGGTTGCAGATGTCGAAGGGGCGCTCGATATTACCATACGGAGCGGTGGTCCCTTTTGCCCCGGTGGGGCTCATCGGCGAATACTGCCCACCAGTCATGCCGTAGATGTTGTTGTTGAAGAGGATCACATTAAGGTCGATGTTTCGCCGGGCGGCGTGGATGAAATGGTTGCCGCCGATAGAAGTGCAGTCGCCGTCACCGGTGATGACGAAGACGTTCAATTCCGGATTGGCCACCTTGACGCCAGTGGCGAAGGCGATGGCGCGTCCATGGGTGGTATGGAGGGTGTCGAAGTTCAAGTAGCCCGTTGCCCGGGAGGAGCAGCCGATGCCGGAGACGATGACCGTTTTATCCTGATCGAGGCCGGCCTTCTGGATGGCTTCCACTATTGACTTGACGATGATGCCGTTGGAGCAACCGGGACACCAGATATGGGGGAGTCGGTTGGTGCGGAAATACTGTTCGATTTCGGCAAACACTTATAGTACCTCCTCGACCTTCTCCCGGATGGTGTCGGGAGCGATCATTTCTCCGTCAGCCCGGCAGACGCCATAGACGGGTACCTGCCCTTCCACAGCGCTCTTGACCACATCCAGCACCTGGCCGAGGTTCATTTCCGCCACGATGATGGCCCGGGCGCCCTCGGCGACACGCCGGACGGCGTCGACCGGGAAGGGCCAGAGGGTGATCAGGCGCAGGAGGCCGACCCGCAATCCTTGGGCGCGCGCTTCCCGCACGACATAGGCCGCCGAACGGGACACACAGCCGTAAGCGATGATGACGACATCGGCGTCTTCTGTCTCGATCTCTTCCACCATGATGATCTCGTCGAGACCGCGGTCGACCTTGCGGTGCAAGCGCTCCAAGTGGGCGCCGACGACGGAGGAACTGTTGGAGGGGAACCCCGTCTCGTCATGGAGCAATCCGGTCACGTGGAACCGGTATCCTTCGCCGAAGTTGGCCATGGGCGGAACGAGTGTATCATCAACAGGGGCATAGGCAACATACTGTCCGGGCGGAAGGTCGGTCTTTTTCCGATCCAACACTTCTAATTCGCCGGGGGCCGGAATGACCATCCGTTCCCGCATGTGACCGATGACCTCATCAAGCATGAACAGGACAGGGATACGAAAGCGTTCGGACAGGTTGAAGGCCTTTACCGTCAGGTCAAAACACTCCTGCACCGAGTTGGGGCAGATGGCGATGACAGGATGGTCGCCATGGGTTCCCCAGCGGGCTTGCATCACGTCACCCTGGGAGGGCGCCGTCGGTCCGCCTGTGGAAGGACCGAGCCGTTGAACATCGACGACGACGCAAGGGACCTCTGCGAGGATGCCGTAGCCCAGGTTTTCCTGCTTGAGCGAGAAACCGGGACCGGAGGTAGCTGTCATGGACTTGGCACCGGTCAGGGCGCCGCCGATGATGGCGGCCATGCTTGCGATCTCATCTTCCATCTGGATGAAACGCCCCCCCACCTGGGGCAGCCGTTCCGCTAGAATCTCCGCGATTTCTGTCGACGGGGTGATGGGATAACCGGCGTAGAATCGGAGGCCAGCATAGATGGCGCCTTCGGCGCAGGCCTGGTTGCCCTGCATCAAGCGGGCCTTGTTGGGCATGGTGGTCAAGTTCTCTTCCCCCCTGCGACGGAAATGGCGAAATCGGGACAATGATTTTCGCAAATCTTACACTTGGTGCATTTTTTCGGTTGGACGAGGGTGGCTTTTCCCAGTTCATCAGCGCCCAGCGCTTTGGTGGGACAAAGGGCGTAGCAAATCCCGCAGGCCTTGCACCAGGCAAGATTGATCTGAACGGGCGCCTGTTCGACGGCGGATGACATCGCATCACCTCATACATTACTGCCAGAGCAAATTTCTTGCTTTGTAATCTTTTCCTGGAGAATTCAGAATTTTTAATCCTGCCTCGTATGCTCATTGTAGTCCATGGCGAGAACAACTGTCAATTTAAGTGAAACTATATATTTTCTCGTTTCCCCCAATGAATGCTTAAAAGAAAAAAACAATCCAAGGGTTCGGCCTACAGCAAGTTTATCGACGTAAAGGATTGGCCTTTTGTCGATTAAGAAAGAAAAGACTGCCCCCAGCGGCGGGAAAGCAGTCGCAAAAGGCAGATTTGTCACTCGCTGGAATTTCTCCTTCACGTGTGTTCAGGAGGAGGCATCCATTGCTTCAGGATCTCTCGCAGCTTTTCAGGACGGATCGGCTTGGTCGTATAGTCGTCCATGCCGGCAGCGAGACAACGTTCGCGGTCCCCTTGCATGGCGTTGGCCGTCATGGCGATGATGGGCAGACGGCCAACGCCTTCGGCCTCGGCGCGACGGATAGCCTGGGTCGCCTCATATCCGTCCATATCTGGCATCTGACAATCCATCAACACCAGGGAAAAGGGATGGCGCGCCACCGCTTCGACCGCCTCACGGCCCGTGGACACGCAATGCCCCTGATAGCCGAGCCGCTTCAACAGCAGCAGCGCCAGCTTCTGATTGGACCGGTTGTCTTCGACGACGAGGATTTCGCCTCCATCGAGTCGGGATATGTCCGCTAAGAAATCGCCGGACGTTGGCATGTCCCCGGCTGCCGGCAGTGGGACCGCTTTAGGCGTCGCCTCAGTGGTCGTCATCTGGGCGCCGCGCTTCACTGCAGGCGCCTCGGGTTGCTGCCCTTCCGGATTCTCTACCTCCGGCTGCGGCGCTTTCTCCGTCGATAAACGGGTCAGGCAGGCCGCCAGGTGGGCGCTTTTCACCGGTTTGACAAGATAGGCCGAGAATCCAGCGCGCAGCGCCTCCTCTCCCCGCTCCCGGCCGTCGATGGCGATCAACAGGATCAACATCGGCGCCGGGACACCCTCCTGCCTTCGGCGGGAGTCGCCTATGAACGGCAATCCGTCCTTAAATGAATGATACGGCAGCACATCGTCGATGATGATGAAGTCAAAGGGGGCCTGCGCCGCATGGGCCTCGTCAACAGCGCGCACCGCCTCATCTACGCTGCCGGCGCAGCGGCAACGGAGGCCCCAGGCTTCCCCGTAGCGGGCTAGAGTAACACTGGTTCCACCGCCGGCGAGAACAAGCATTCTTTTTCCTTTGATTGCGTCAGGCGACGGCGCCGGTTTAGCCACGGCGGTGAAGGGGACGGTAAACCAGAAGGTGGATCCACGCCCGAATTCGCTCTCCACGCCGATCTCGCCACCCATCAGATCGATGATGCGGCGGGAAATGGAGAGACCCAGACCGGTTCCGCCATACTTGCGCGTCGTCGACCCGTCGGCCTGGGTGAAGGGCTGAAAAAGACGCTGTCGGGCAACAGGCGACAGGCCGATACCCGTGTCGATCACCTCAAAACGCAGGCGGAGCGGACTGACATCCGGCGGATCGTCGGGGGTGATCAGGATGGTCACGCCGCCCTGTTCCGTAAACTTGACGGCATTGCCCCCCAGGTTAAGGAGGACCTGGCGCAACCGCCCCTCGTCTCCTCGCAGGACAGCGGGGATGGCGGGATCGATAAAGGTGCTCAGGGCCAACCCCTTTTTTCCCGCCCCGGCCGAAAGCATGTCGGCGATCGTTTCGACCGTATCGGCCAGGCGGAACTCGGTCTCATCGATGGTCATCTTCCCGGCTTCAATCTTGGAAAAGTCGAGGATATCGTTGATAATCCGGAGCAACCCCTCCGCTGATTCGCGAACAATGACGGCAAAATCGCGCTGCTGCGCATCGAGGTCGGTTTCCAGCAGGAGTTCGTTCATCCCCATGATAGCGTTCATGGGGGTGCGGATCTCATGGCTCATGTTGGCCACAAACTCCGATTTCAGCCGTGAAGCCTCCAATGCCTGATCGCGCGTTCGCGCCAGTTCATCCTGCACCCGCTTGCGCTCGATAAATCCGCCGATGCCGGCGGCCATGGCGGCCAAAATCATCTTATCGTAGTCGGTCCAGGCGCGCTCCCGGCTGCAGTCGTCAAAACCGATGAATCCCCAGCAGATCCCGCCAGCGAAGATGGGCACCGCCAGAAAGGACTGTATCCCCAGCGGAAGGAACACCTGCCGCTCCGCTTCCGAATAGGTCCGGCAGGTTCCGCTGACCGGCTGTCCAGACCTAAAGGCGGCATACCAGTCGTTGAGGCCGTGCTCGTCATAAGAGAAGTTCTGCAAGTCCTGATTGTCGATCTGCGGCGAGACGGATTCTCTAGTCCACTCGAAACGCTGGCTGATCGCCCAGCCCTCCGAGCAGGGATGGCGATGGTGCTCAAAAATATAGACACGATCGGCCCCTGCCGCTTGACCCAAGCTGGCAAGCGCCACCTGGATGGCTTCATTGTACTCGCTGACGGTCAGCAGCCGCTGCGAACCTTCAGCGACCCCTTGCACGAGCACCCCCTGCTCCCGCAATTTTTCCGCCGACCGGCGGGCCGACCACAAGGCTTTAAAGAAGATCTGGACGACCCAGAACAAGGCCAACGTGGTGATGATGGCCACCATGCGGTAGCCGGCGATGGTGAACCGCCATAGGCGGTCGCTCACGTCCATGCCAAAAACAGCCACGATCCGATCGGATTCGGGATCGCGAATGACGGCATGACCGGAAACCCAGGTGCCCCAGTCGTCTTCAAGGGGTCCTTCGACAAAAGCCTCACCGGTAGAGAAGATCTCCCGCAACTCCGCTGAGGCGTCGTCATAGCTTTCTCCGGGGGGAGAGTAGTCGTCAGAGCTTTCGGGTTCTGAATCAAGGTAAAAAAACATGCCCTTTTCGTTTTGTCCCAAAAGATAGACAAAGCGAGCGTCCTCGTTCGCCGCCCGCATGGCCGCAACCCGCTCCCGCAAGCGCAGGTATTCGGGGTTGTCCAGATCGGCCTCTGTCCCTGAGAGACGGGCGATCATATTCCCGCCGATGGCTGCAGCCGCTGTTTTCGCCCGCGTCAACAGACTCTGGCGGGCATGGCTCTCACCAGCCTGGCCGACCAATTCTGTCGCCATCCATCCGATCAGGAGCAACAGGAAGAACGCCCCGAGAGGACGCCACCAGACAATTTTCTCAGATAGGGGATGGTGGCGGCGCTCCCGCTCATCAACCAACCAGGCATAACGCCAGAGAAAAAAGACCGTTCCCATGGCTGGCAACAGTTGCAGCGCCGCCGCCGGCGCGCCGGCCACATCGACCATTGCAGGAGCGACCGTTGTCGGCGCTTCCGGCTGATTGCCGGCAAAAAAAGCCGCCATCGCCAGTACAGCTGCAAGGGCCTGTAAAACCAGGCAGGTCGAGGCGCCGGCAAGGGCGTTGCCCGATCGCCGGTCCCCAAGCCGGGCGTGGCGCCCTATCGACCAGGCAACTCCCGCCCAGGACAGGAAGCCCAAACCGTAACGGACCGCCACGTTCACGCCGGATAAGCCGGCGGCCATACCGGCCATGAGGAAGACACCCGCTCCTACAAACAAGGCGAAGGCCAAAAAGCCGACAGCACCGCCGGCGCCCTTTTCCTTTGCCAATCCGCTCTTCGCAAAAAGGGCAAGCGAAAAAAAGGCTGCCGCGGTCAGCAACAACCGCAGGATAGCAAAAAAAGCGCCATCTCCAAAATTCCAGGCGATCAGATCGAGCCAGGCGGAAAGTCCGAGGAATAAGCCGTACGATCCCAAATAGCTCCAGGAAAAAGGCCGGTTTTCACTCTGGCGAAGGATTCCCGCAACAGATACCAGCACGATCAGGCTAAGACCGTAGACAAAAAAGATATAGTCCAGTTCGCGCGCGAAAAATGGAGTCATGCTGGAACCCGCCTTTCGGGACCACAGATGAACGGATCAAATCTTATACTTCTATGGTAGCACATTGCGGCGTCTTTTTCATTGTATCTGACTCCTGCGCTCCGGTGTGATTCCCATTGAGGCAAAAGGCGTCGGTCGCTCTTATAGGCCCACCATCTCCTTGATCCGGGCCAGTTCACCCCGAAGATTGGGGAATTCCCGGCGGATTTGTTCGAGAGCACCTGAGAGGGCGCAGGCTTCCAGGGACTTTGCCATCTCGCCCACATCGTCTAAACGAAAATTGAATGCCGATCCTTTAAGGTCGTGAAAAAGTGCTTTCAGCGCCTTCACATCTCCTTTGGGCAACGCTTCATCGATACCGGCCAGTGTGTTCTCAGCCTCTTCAAAAAAAATCTCCAGCGCCTCCCGGAACTCTTCCGGTGTCAGCATCAGAGACGCAGCTGCTTCTGCCAGCACAAAACTCATCTTCCCTATCTCCTTTTACTTCATTTATCTTTTTTTATTTCCTGCGCCGACCCCCGCCCTGATGATCAGGACAAGCGCTGCCGCAGTCACCCCGGCCAGCGCAATTGCGGCCGCAAAGAGCAGGGGCGTCTCCTCCCCCGCCATGCCCAGCCATGGGAAAAGCGCACCCTTCGACGTGTCGCCATTCACGATGGGATCCCAGAAAACATCTGCCTCCGAAATGGCGCCAACCCCATGCTCCGGTGAAGCAGTAGGGAGCGCTTCCCTGACGGGCAGGTTGTGCGGGTCTAAGAAAGCAAACCCTCGTTCCCGGAGCCCGTCGACCAGTTGAACCAGCCGCCCGCTGTCGAGAAAGGAGTGGAAAAAAGCGCCCGCAGCGCAGTCGCGCACCAGGGTCACTTCCTCAGCCGCCTTCAGCATCGGCGCCACCGGGTCTTCTTTGCGGAAATCGAAAAAACCGATATTCTCCGGTATCACACGGTAGCCATACTGGTCTTTTTTCAGCAGGTAAGGGACCTTCTGGGTCAGCCTCGAATGGCCGGAGATCTGCGGACTGCCGACGAGCAGGTCGACGCGGTCGCGCAGTTGAACATAGGTGTCGCGGTTCATGGCGTAATGGGGCACCGTGATGCCCAGCGGGCGCAAACCAAGGGCGCGCAGATCGTTAATCGCACGGTCCCACCGCTTTTCCGCCCAATCGGGAAAGGTCTTTGAGACAACCGGCTCTTCTCTGTCTGCATCCCAAAACTCAAAGCCCCAGCCGGTTTCCACATCCCCGACCTGATGGGTCAATCCGTGAACCAGGATCGTGCCGCCGGAGGCCTCCATGTAGCGGAGCGCTTCCACTAGATCAGGGCGTTCCGATAAAGTGACCCGCTCCCCCGTCTTCGGATTCACGTAGACGGGAACGACGGTAACCATGAAGGGGATGTTCCGGCTTTTCAGCGCATCAGCAAACTGGCGCAACGTCTCCGCTGAACGGAGCGGGTGCACGTCTTCAATACGCAAGGTGGCCCAGCGCTTCCCTTCCGAAGGCTGTCCCAGAAAGTCGTACAGTTGATCGGCAACCAACAGGTAGGCCCGGCTGTGCAGATCCGTGTCTGCAACATACCAGAATCGGTGGTTGCGCAAGCCGAAGGGGAATCGCCCCTGTGGGGTGTCCGCCCAGGCCCATACGACGCTATCAACGGGAAATTCCCTCACCAGGTTCATTTGCTGCGGGCGATTGGCGTTAATCGTCCGGTCCTTATAAATGTAGGCGACCGACTGGCGTTCGGAAAGACGGGTTTGCCATCGGGGACCACCGGCGACATCCAACTGTTCGATGTTGCGCCCCAGCCACATGACCGGCTTTTGAGAACCGGCTACGTCCCGCAACAGGGTGCGCGGAACCTTCTCAGGATACGTTCCCATGTAGATGAAGGCATCGTAACGGGCCAAATCGCCTTCCTGATAGGCGCCGCTCGTGCGGAGCGTCACCTCCACGTCAAAATGACCCAGGAGGTTTTGCATCATCGTGGGCCAGTCCCGCTCCTGCCAAGGCAGGGTGCCTCGCAAGATCCGCGGCGTCGGGTAGACGACAAGGACCGTCTTCGCTGCCCTGACGGTTTCCCCTGTGATGATACTCCCTGGGATGGTCCCGACTGAACCGGGCTCGCCCTCCGCTGAGGCGCGGTCCGCTGATATTTCGGGGGCGGGGACTGACGCTGCGGCGATGTTTGTCGCTACGGTGGAATCTGCCCAGAAGGCAAAAACGGTTAAAAGCAAAACGAGTCCGGCAATGGTTGTTGCGGAGATGAGGCGGTTTGGTGTTGGAGAGGCGCTCAAGCTATCACCTGACTATTGTATCGTTTCGTTCATGATTGAAGGGAGCATTGTGCAGCGGTTCAAGGCGTTCCTTCCCTTGCAATTCCATGCGACGGGAAAAAAACCTTCTTTAATCTCAGCCTCGGCAAAAAATCGGTTGTCGCCAAGGAGCGGTTTGCATGGACTTCGATCCTTTCGCCCATACTATCCCCGAAAATGGATTGGCGAATCGATGTGAATGAAAAAGGGGGTCTTAGATGCAAACGCTTCGAATCGGCGGAAAAGCAGGACTCTTCCTGCTGATCCTGGCGACGCTCCTTTTCCCCTGGCCCGACAGCGAACCCTCCCTGCCCATGACCTATGGGCAGTTCCTGGAAAAATTCGGGCCGGAAATCGAGATGGCCGAAGCCCAGGCGATCGGCCGGGGCTGGCCGAGGTCCTACGATGTCTGGATGATGGCGCGATGCATCACCGGCGAGGCCCGAGGGGAGCCCTATGTGGGACAGGTGGCTGTCGGCGGCGTCATCCTCAACCGGGTTCGCAGCGCCGTATTCCCCAATACCGTATCGGGCGTGATCTTCCAACCGGGCGCCTTTACGGCTGTCGATGACGGGCAGATCTGGATGAACATTAACCAGACCAGCCTCAAAGCCGCCCGTGACGCACTGGCCGGTTGGGATCCCAGCGCCGGCGCCCTTTACTATTTCAACCCGGCCACGGCGACAAGCAAATGGATCTGGGGACGGCCCCAGATCAAGCGCATCGGCAAACACATCTTTACCAGGTAGAGGCGCGCCCTCCCGAGCGGGAGGGCGCTTTGTTATAGACTCGCACACCTCCTTGTCTCTTTCCATAAAGTGGAAATAGATAAACGGGGGTGATCGATTGGTAACGGCATGCGTTGCCGCCTTTCTGGCTTTCCTGCTCAAAGGGTTTGCCGCCCTTTTCGGCGGTCTCAACAGCAACTCATTTCCGAAACCCCTCTCGGCGGAAGAAGAAGCCGAATGCATCGCCCGCACGGCCAGCGGCGACGCAGAAGCGCGGGAAAAACTGATAACCCATAACCTTCGCCTGGTGGCGCACATCTGCAAAAAATACTATTCCAACGATGAAGAGATCGAAGAATTGATCAGCATCGGAACGATCGGGCTGATCAAGGCGATCAACACCTTCAAGGCCGAGAAGAAGGTGCGGCTCAGCACCTACGCCTCCCGGTGCATCGAGAACGAGATCCTCATGCACTTCCGCGATAAGAAGCGAGATTCCCGAATCGTCTCCTTCGAGGAATCCGTCGGCATAGACAAGGACGGAAACATGATGACCTACAGCGACATACTCGGCACGGACGGAGATACGGTAGCGGAGTTGGTCGAGCGGTCTTTTGAGCTCGAGGACCTTCAGAATAAAGTCCGGCGGCGCCTGAACAAGAAAGAGCGCGAGATCCTGACGCTGCGTTACGGACTGGCCGATGGCACCCCGAAGACGCAGCAGACCGTGGCCGACCTGTTGAACATCTCCCGCAGCTATGTGAGCCGGATCGAGGGCCGGGGGATCCGCAAGTTGATGAAGGAGTATATGCGGGAGATCAGCGGGAGCGGTGATGGGTTAGGGCTGGGAAAAAAGCGGGGGGAGTCGAAGAAGGGGTAGCGGTTGGAAACGGACGATAGGACGGAAACGTTTTAGAAGGCTGGATTTACTTTCGTGCAAACCCTCTCTGTTAAAGAAAAGCAGATAGGGTTTGTTATTTTGGGGCACTAATCAAGCGATAACTTCCTGCCCACAAAAAATATTTTTATCAAAACCGTAAGCTTCGAATGAGTCAATATGAAAATCGCGAATAAAGGGGGACACTTTCGAAATAGTTTCTCCAGACCAACACAAGGTCAATTCTTTCCGAGCCCTGGTAAGCGCAACATAGAGCACTTTTTTCTCATCGTTTGAGATAGAATCGTGGTCGCGCTCAAAGCTATCGCTGTTTATTGTTTCGGAACGGCGCTTCAAGTCTTCAATGCGATCTTGATGGGGATAGTTCAAACGATCAAAATCAATGATAAAGACATAATCGAATTCTAATCCCTTCACACTGAAAGCGTCCGTGAACAGCACAGGTTTTTTATCGGCGTCATGATTGAACCGTCTTTCGTACTGCTCAGCGGTGATTACAGAAAAATTTTGCTCCAAATATGCCTTAATCGGGTGGTCGTGCCTCAACATCGTCCGCTTTTCGCTCCTATGGATGACACAAAGGGAACTTTCAGGATCCCGATGATATATTTCCTTTAACCGTTCGACGACAAAACGATACATCATCATCCGTTCTTGAAAATAATGAATTTCTGGCAAAGGTCCTTCCCGCTCTGATGCGCGTAAATCCTCCCGGACATGCTCCAAGTCGTTAAACTTTAAACCATTCGCGAATGCCATAATCTGACGGGTTGATCGATAATTTACACGCAGAGTCCGTGTCCGCTTTCCTTGCAGTTGAAGTCCCAACTCTGCATAGGTATGGGGACTGCGTTTATAAATGCGCTGTTTCGGATCACCCGATAGGACAAGCGTCTTTTTTGCAAGCCGGACAAGAACCTTGATTTGCATGGGTTGTAAGTCTTGCACTTCATCAACGAAAATTACGTCGAATAGCAAAGATTCAGGAATTTGGTCGATTACTCCCCAAAGAGCGAGCGCGTAGTCCTCCATATCCATGTCGCCGTGATAGTCATTCTTCATTTTAGCTTGGTATCGCTCAAAAAGAGTGAATATCGTTTGCCGTTGCGCACGGGTCAGCCGAGGGTTATTGCCACGTCCTGTTCGATCCACATTCAGATATGCGTCCCGTTGGGTATATCCGTTTGCTTTTATCCACAGCAACTCTTCAAGGATAAAAGAACCCGAGTGTGTAGAAAATAAACGTTCATCAGAGCCCAATTGTTGGTATTCTCTGCTTTCCTTATACGTGTCAGTCAATGCAGTTACGCGCCTTAACAGGTTATTCTCATGAAGTTTCAAGCCTCTTGTCGTTGCATCGAATCGGGGAACTTTGTGAAACCCCATTTGCCGCAAAAGCCAATGGGCCATATCATGAAAGGTTTCCATCCGCAGGTCGTGTTTTTGAACAACTTCATGAAACAGTAACGCCATATGGGCGCGCTTGCGAGCGTCTTCTATTAAAGTTTTATTAAAAGACAGATAGAGAATGCGCTGCCGATTTTTTTCCTGCTCCATAACCCGCAATAATTTAAAAATTAAAGTGATGCTTTTTCCGCTACCTGCTGCGCCCTGGATAAGCAACTGCGGTTCGTTTACTTGCACAAGAGCCGTTTGCTCCGCTGAAGGTTGGATGCCGGGGAGCAAACTACGCACGTCGAAGTAGTTTTGCCAAGCCATAGCAGAACGTTGCCAAAAGGCAAACTTAGCTGCTTCAGTGTCGGTGCTTGTCTTCATCAACTACATACACCCCCTCCAGGCAAAGGGACAAATGTGGACACATACGACAGTGCTGTCCCCCTTTTGATTGTGTGTTGGTATTCAAAAGGGTTCGGAACCAGTCTTTCAGCCACTTTACTTTAATCGGCTTTCCATCACGGTATGCCTCTCGTATTTTATAAGCTGTTTGACCGTAGCGACTTCGAAGTCGTTGCAAGCCAGCCATTGCGCTTGGATAATGAACGTTTTGAAAAGACCGGTACTCCCGCAACCCATGAATACTCGTTGTGATTAACAAATTTTCCTTCAACGTATCCGTCCACTGGGGGAAAAGCGGAAAAAGAAACTCTCTCACCTGTTTACGACCGTCAGCTTGTTCAGCAAGCAATGAAGCAACGGCAGCAAAAACAAGTTTTTGATGAAAGTCAGTCGAATAAAGTGGTTGTTGGTCTATAATTGCCGTGTAGAAAAACTTAAGCGGGCAGAAATCGATGTCCAGGTAAAATACCTCTGGAAACTGGCTTATAATGTTAATTATTTCATCTGTTTTTTCTGTATTTTCCATTTCGGGGGTTTCTACCGCAAATGAAGATGTGTTCTCCGTTATTGATGTGGGGGTAGATGTCCTAAATCCTAACATATCAATCTTGTTCTCAATCTCACTCTTAGGATATAAGGAACTTAACACGTGCCATGCCAAACCGGGCGCATCATGACGATGCCACTGACGTATCCAACTTACAGTAAGCTTTTTCCGACAAAAGGCTACGGCATAAAATAGCGAAAAATCTGTAAATCCTTCCCTAAGCTTGCTTTTCCAGAGAAAGTCCACATCTAAACAGCGCAGCAACAACGAACGCCAATTCTGATTCGACAAGCGGTTTGCAGCAGTTCTGACCCATTCGTTCGTGAGATAATGGCCAAACTCGTTACGTTCACTTTTCTGCGTCGCTTCAAGAGACATGTTGGTCAAGTGGATGGATTCGCTAGTCAATACTAAACCATCCAGTTGCTCTAGACTATGAATAACGTCTACCGCATTCTGTTGCGTCCCGGGTCCATAAAGACAAACCATCATATAGCTTTCTAGTTCAGGTCTTTCTGCTCGCCATTCGTCTGGAAAGTTGATTAAAAGCATCCGCTCGAAACGTTCAAAAAAAGGCAAGTCATCCTTTATTGTGGTCTCAAGCTGCCCTCGAAGGCTCTCTATGATTCTTCTCCAACTTTCAAAATGAGCTCCCACAGAAACACTTGTACCTTCAACAGGTAATAGTCGTCGAAGCATTGATTCAACAATACTGACCAAGTCCACGACTTGCTTCAACGTTACGCTGTACCGCTCCCCATGAACGTAGACAAATACCCTTAATGGATTTGACAGATACCGCGCCATCCGGTTTCGATTTACCTGATCTCGTGCCAGGTCATCAAAAACACGACTTGCTCTCTGCAGTTCCTCCAAGCAACCAAGCCGACGGCGGATTTCCTTCAAGGTTGTAACTCCCTGCATGTAATCAGATAAATCATCCAAAAAACCTACTGCAGCCATTCCAGAAACTTGTTTCGTATCCACCCACGGAGAAGCAGCTATCTGAACAAAGGTGTTCCAGTCCAGTTCAAAATCGGGCTCCCGCCGTCGGCATCGGTATACGGCATGTATAAACCGGTACAGCGGATGTCCAGCCATTTCTTGCTTTCGCCGTGTGGGAAGGGCATCGCCAAAAGCCTGGTTCAATTGGTCGGCTTCCGGGGCCGCAATCTTTTGTTTCAAGTTCGTTGGGGGGTGCGTTCTTAGATACGACTTAAATTGGGCCGGTGAATTAAATTCCACAATGCCCAAATCCAAGCAATCCTCAGGCGCCAGCATCCGGGTTAACGTTTCTCTTCGCTCTGCACCCGCAGAATCAATACCCTCCAAAAAACGAATTAATTGCTGTCCCTTTCGGAACTGGGCCGTACATGAATAGGACCATTCCTTGCATCCGACTCCAGTGATGGCTTCGTATAATTCACGCCAGGGAGCAGAGATCGATGGGCAATAGGCATAAAAGGGGATGCGAAAGACCACTTTGATTCCCCAGTGACGAAGCCGGTGGAAAAAGACCATGCGCATCGCGTCGATTTTATCCAATTGATACAAATAGATCCTACGAATAGACTTTCCCTCGTTCAGTTCATGACAAAGGTGTTCATATGTAACGCTGTGATAGATGTTAATGATGTCTCTGACCTGAGGGTCGGTCATGAGGCTCGTCACAATTTTTTGGAACGCTAATGCCGGATCCGGCTGAGAGACTGGCGGTAATGCAAAGATCCCCAATTCCGCAAGCAAACAAAACTCACGGACAATGGTTTCCAAGTCATTTATGAGGGCGCGTTTTAAGGGATTATCTTCTGAAAAGAGTCGCTGAATGCACTCCCGAACTTTTGTTTCGAGAAAAATCCGAGTTAATGGTTGATACCAACGACGATACAATCTGCGTTGCAATCCCTCGTAGGACCAAACAGAGGGGCTACCAGGACCCAGGTATGCGCCACGCTGTCGGATCCAGTTCGCTAAAACGTGACCACCAGTGATATGCATTTCATCCTCATATATTTTTAACTGTTGGTAGTAGGCATGGGGGTCTTCAAAGGTTTCAACATAAAAAATCTGTGAATCCATTAAACCATGCCTCCCAAGCGTAACAAATCACGCCAACTATTCAGTCGATTGTTACGGGCGATATCGTCATCAACCTGAACGTACAACCCTTTTTTTGCGCGAGTCATAGCTACATAGAGCAAGCGTGTTTCCTCCGCAACAATCTCAGGGTTCTCGTGACCGCTTAGTTGATCAAATATGAGGTTCCGGTAGCTGAAAGTGTGCAAATGTAAGCGGTACCCTACCTGCCAGCGATCATTGTGACGAGCCAAAATCACCTGTGGGCGCCCACTGCGTAAAAAAGGATGACGTGTAATCGGTATAATCACATGCTCAAACTGAGCACCTTTCGCTTTGTGAACAGTCAGGCAGCGAAGCCTGTGTTTACGCTGTTCTTCCGGCGCCAGTAAAGGAATTTCTGAAGTATCAGTATCCATTTTAATTCGAAGAAAGTGTGCCAATTCTATAAGCGAAACTGACGAATCTCCAAAGTGGCGACGTAAAAGGAAAAAAAGATGTTCGAGATTCATGCTATATTCTAGCGTTTTAATCTCGCTGTCTCGTTCCAACCGTGGAGAAACCTCCGGCGAACCTGCAATTTTTGACTGGAGACGAGTGAAAAAATTGACTTCAGGGCGGATATCAGCGACGATTTGTTCTAGGACATGAAGTATGGGTTTTTTTGTGATCAACGAAAGGTATTTCTCCCAAGTACTTTCCCCACCAGTCTTTCGCCATAGTTCTTTCAAAAATAATCTATCGGGGTTAAATCCGGAAATAACTTCCCTATAGCTTAAGGTCCGGCTTCCATAACTCGTTTGGTCTAAGGCGAACCAGTTTTTTGTAACCTCGGGATGCAATAAGGCCTGTAAAACAATATACAGTTCTCTCACCGGCGGCGAACGGTAAAAATCTCCACGCACTTCGCCTTCGCAGGGATATCCTAACTTACGACAAAGCCGAATGACTTTGTCAACATCATCGTTCGTGCGCACAATAAAAGCTGTCTCCTCTTCACCAATCTGGTCGAGCACTTCTTTTAGATGCATTTCGCGAGAGCCGTAGGCGCGAATTTTTTTCTCAGCCCTATCATCCGTATATAAGCTATCTTCATTCGCCTTGATTAGAGCAGGACGAAGCTGCTCCTCCCGGTCGTATTTAAAATGCCTTACCTTTAGGCTCCAATTACGGAAAAACTCGTTCATTTCCAAAAGCAGCACAGGAATCGACCGGTAGTTAAGGGCCAGATGGTACCTGTCCAGATTATCCACCAGTTTATTCAGTCCTTCACTTAACTGCCGAAAGGCCGTATAGTCGGCACCGCGAAAACGATATATACTCTGTTTTTCATCACCAACCACGAATAAACGACAGTAGGACCTCCGAACCAACCACAATAAAAAACGAACCTGCACATCATCTGTATCCTGAAATTCATCGACAAATAGATACCGCCATGCTAAGGCTATTTTCCTTTCTCTCCCTCTCTCGGTCACCCGATCCAATTCGCGAATAAGATCAGAAATCTCCCAAGCGTTCCGTTCCCGTTTGAATAAAGATAAACGTTCATTTAAATGCTTGAGTAAAAACAATAATAAAGGCGATAAATTGGGTTCATCATCGCCAAAATCAATTTGTTTTTCCAAGTCATTTATCAAGACACTTCGGTTGTCTAAAACCGAGTTAACAAACAGCACCATTTCTACAACAAGATACTGCGGAATCCTCTCTATGGCTTTAAAAAGTTCGGGATTAGCCTTCGCAAAGCTATCTATGCCTTCTTCAATAATTCGTCTTTTGTCATAAATAAAGCTGCCAATCTGTATATTACTGGAGAATCCCAATGTTCTCCCTTCAACTTCTAAAAAAGTTTTGGCAAATGCGTGAATCGTTGATACCTTCAAAAAACGTACTTCCTGCATCCATTCTAGGTATCGACGTTGACCCGTAATTTTATAATACTTGTGAAGTCTATCAATCAGACGTTGCCGCATCTCCACAGCTGCTTCGTTAGTAAAGGTGATCATTGCAACCTGTGACAACATTAGATCTGATTGTTGATGTTTAAGAAAAAGAACCCGGTTCACCATTGTCGACGTTTTTCCCGTACCTGCTCCCGCTATGATCATCTGATGCCTTTCGGGGGAAGCATGAGTGATTATGTATTGCTCTTTATTAAAACAAAACCTTCCGGTAACAGGTCGCGAATGGTCTGCTAAGTATTCAAATACGCTTCGATCGTGGACAACCCCATCGTAAAAGAACACGTCTTTTTGCGGCAATGGATGGTGTTCTGGTACTACATACCATTCAAACAAGTTTGCCTCAGCCGCCTCCAAAAATAGGCGGGGAATGTTCTGAGTTTCATGCCCATAGGGGGTAAACAAATAAACCCGAACTCCGCGAGAAAGCTGCGACTTGATTTCCTCCCATCCTATATTAAAAGATTGGGAATAAATCAACAAAGAATATAATGCCTCAGCCGTGAATTTCACTTAATCCAGACTCCTTCGTCACGAAAATGAAATTTTTCCTATAGAAAGCGAATATCGTACCTACATCTCACAATTGGGGTTCATCAGAATAATTGACACTCTAATCATATCTCAGAAGAAAAACAAATAAAATACACGGTAATTATTATAGTTAATAGTTATTTTCTTCCTTTTTGAGCTTTTTCTAAAGGTTATCGGTATAATGGTTCCCAAGGCCAGACAGGGGTTCTTGGTTCGTTCATTCGGCGCTCTGAACGAACTTATAAAAAAATCGAATACGTAGTAAAATGGACAAAGACAAAGATCCAAACGCAAGGTATCGTTAGAATCATTGTAATGAATCACATCGGCTCATATGATTTTAAATCATTTTAAAAAGGGTCAACAGGGGGGCTCAAAATGAGTGAAACGCTTCTCCGACAGATTCTAGACGAAGTCAAACTCACGAAGACCGACATTAGAGAGATGAAGTTAAGATTGACCGGGATTGAAGAACGGCAATCCAGGATGGAGGAACGACAAACCGTCTTGGAACAAGGGCAGTCTGAACTTTTCCAGCTGACTAGAGCGATTGAAGGCAACCTGCATGAAACGCGGGCCGAGGTTGTTCGACTTGGTGAGCGAATGGACAGGCTCGAAGGAACCGTCACCCGGATCGCTGATCTTCAGGAAGATACGACTTTCGTCCTTAAGGAACTGAGTTACCGAACGAATAGGCATGAATCAGAAATCAGAGAACTGCGTCGAGCCAAATAACTGCATAATATTTTAGACAAGACGAGAGAAAGCCCTTCACGGCCTCAAGACTGTGAAGGGCTTTGTATTATCTCGGGGTATGACTGGACGATAGCGCCGGGATATAGAGCCTAGATTAGGCCTTCTCCACAGCCGCCCGGATCTCCTCCGCCAACCCAGGGAAGCGGGCCAGCCACTCGCGCCGTTCGTTGCGGAGTTTTTCCACGCGGGACTGGTACTCCTCTACGCTGTAGAAGCGGCGGGGCATGATTTCCCCGATGTCGAGGCCGGGGACGGAGACGGGGACTTCATAGCCCCAGTCGGGGTCGACGGTCCACTCGATGCCGCCCTTGGCGATCTCCTTCATCAGCGTGGTGGAAACCTTGATGGAGAGCTTGATGCCGGCGTCGCCCTCATGGGCGCCGACGGATCCTGTATTCAACAGATAGCACTCCATATCGGGGTTGTTGCGGAGGATCTCCAGGAGGCGTTGCCCCTCTTCCTCTTCGGGACCGACGATGAAGGGGTTAGTGCCCACTTCGCGCTTCGACTGGCCGGCCTTGGTCGGGTCGCCGGCAGAGGTTTCGATGGACTCGCCGAGCATAAAGTAGGCGGCCCCTTGGACGGGGTTCAAGCGGGCCAGCGGCGGCACGATGTCGTTGCGGCGGGTGATGAAGATGATCTTGTGGGCCTTCTGCAGGTCGATGGAGTCGTCAGAGCCGGCCACTTCTTTGCGCAGGACGATGCCGCGGCCGTTGGAGGTCAGTTCCTGGTTGAAGAAGTCGATGACGCCGCCCTCGAAGACCTTGATGTTCTCGAAGAGGGCGTTGGGGGACACAGCGGCTTCGTAGAGGACCTTCTGGGGCTTGTCGAGGCCGTCGGTCTTGATATAGAAGCCGTCTTCCGTGCCGGCGCAGAAACCGTCGGGATCCATGAGCACGATATCGTCCTGTCGGATGATTACGCGCTCGTCGCCGGTGAGGCCGTGGTCGTGAATGGTCAGGGTGGTCTTGCCGGTGCCACTGAGGCCGAAGAGGATGAAGCCCACATCCTTCAATTCGCCGGCGGCGTCGCGGACGCGGAGCACCTTGGAGCCGGCGTGGAGTCCCAGGCCGCCCTTCTGCTTCGTCCGGAACATGGCCATGCGCAGGAAGGATTTCTTGCACTCGCCAAAGTAGTCGGTGCCCAGGATATATGTAACGCCAGCCAGCGGGTGGCAGAAGATTACCCGCTCCGGCCACTCGGGGACGTAGATGCTGATCAGATCGGGTTCCTTGTCCTTGTCCGCAGGCGCAAACAGGGAGTGGATCCACATGGCGGGGATGCGCGCATAGGGTTCGGTGATGTAGAGGCGGCAGTGGTAGGTGTGGCCGGCGTCAAGGCCCATCTGCCGGTCGAGGCGGATGACGCTCCGGTCGGCCAGGTAGCGGTGCACCTCAGCGGCCAGAGCCGTGGCCTTCTCCAGGGAGATCCCCTGCTGGTCGACGCCCAAGGTGATCCCGTCTTCGACGAGGTAGGTTTTCTTGGCGCTGCGGTTGCGCGCTTCCGAGACGTAACAGGGACTGCCGAATTCGGTCGTGTGTTCCTCGCCCCGAGCCATTTCCCGCAGTTGCGCCGCCGTCGGGTTATCGATCAGGCGGGCAAGCTCAAGGGGTTGGCGGAAAGGATGCATGTGATAGACACCTCCATTAGTGTGGCAAACCCCCGGTCTACGGAGCGGCTTTCCCTCCCGATTGATGGTCAGGGAAAACGGGTTACTGTTTAGGTAAAACCGGGGAAACGTCCTGCAATGGTGTCGAATCTTCGCTGATAAAAACGCTTCCTGTCGCTGCGCTTGGAAGGTTATGCCCAGAACAGCTAATTCGACACAACTATGGAGAGCCCTCCTTTTTGCGAATCTTTCATGAATACAAATAAAATGGCCCAATGGGGCCAATAGATTAAGGGCGTGCCCTTCCATTCCTAGATTATGAGTCTCTATTCGCCAATAATGCCATACAATTAAAAAAAGACCGGCCAAATATGCCGGTCTTTTTTTTCAAATAATTTTTTCCGCAAGCTCCTCGCCCATCTTCAGTCGGGTACCCGTCTCAATGCCTGGCTTCCAGCGGATGGCGCCCGGTTCGTAGAGTAGGATCACCGTCGACCCAAACTCGAAGAAGCCCAGCTCGTCCCCTTTTTCCAGATAGGGACCCTCGGTCACTGAGATCAATTTGGCCCGTTTGCGCCGGTTGATTTCGGCGTAGCCGACTCGGACGCTGCCGACCATCATGGCGCCTACCTTGATCACCGCGACCTGTCCCACATCGGTGTTCATGTAGGTGATCAACCGCTCATTGCGGGCGAAGAGGTTGGGCACCCCGCGCACGCCCAGGTCGTTGACAGGATAAAGCCGCCCGGGCCAGTAAGCGTATCCGGTCACCCGGCCCGCCAGGGGCGCATGGATGCGGTGGTAATCGCGCGGGCTCAGGTAGATGGTGATAAACTCTCCCCCGGTAAATCGCCTGGCCTGTTCCGCGTCACCAAGGAGTTGTTCCAGCGAGTAGTTGATCCCCTTCGCCTGGATCAGGCGCCCGGCCGATGCGGTGCCCATCTGGGATACCTTACCGTCTACAGGGCTGACGACGGTCCTTTCATCAGGACAGACGGGGCGCATGCCCGGCTTCAAACGGCGGCAGAAGAAATCAGCCAACGAGCGATACTCCTGCCAGTATTTTTCCGCTTCCTCCAGGTTCACACCGTAGCGGCGGATGAACCAGGGGATGGCCCTCCGGCTCCAACGGGAAGCGGCCCACTTCCCGCTTTGGCGGGACAGCCAGGTCTGGGGCAGCATATGTAGAATGGCAAGTTTGACGCGTCGCAACCTTTTCCCTCCTGGCTGATTGTCTACCAACGTTCAGGATAACCGAGGGAGAGCAATTCTGTCAAACAAATATGTTACAATGGAAATACCAAAAGATTGACGGCTTTTCCCGTTTAGTCTTCACCTGAACCGTCCCCATTATGGCTATTCCCTTCAAGAAAAACAATGGGAACGAACGGCAAAGGAGGTCCACCGGACCGACGCGTTGCCTGCCGAGATCTGGGCAGAACTGCGCCGTTCCCGCGAGAACCGTTACCGGGACGTGGACGATCGGCTGAACAGCTTGCCGGAAGAACCGGCCCTGATCGATTTCTGCCGCCTGCTCGATCTGACGGAGGAGCTGCGCGCCTGCCGGCAGGCTGTCGGGGCCTCTCTCGAAAGTGCATCTGGTGATCACACGCGGGAACGCGAGGCCGGCCTTGTGTCGCCTCCGGCAGGGGCCGGACATGAGGAACCATCAGGGGAATAAAAAATGTAGACAAAGGGTGACCGAAGATCCAATCAAGATCAGCCTAAGAGCGACCTAACCTAAGAACGAACAAAGATCGGCGAAGAGACCCGCGCATACAGCGCGGGTCTCTTCTTGAACAGCAATCTCACGCATTCCATATAAGACATTCGAATGTATCTATTTCTTGGACGCCTTCAGGGCCGCCGCGAACCGGTCGACGGCCTCCTGGGGCACGTAGACGGGGGCGTCTTCCTTGCCGCGGACGGTCAGGCCGGTCATGGTGTCCGCCTTGTCGTTGATGATGATGATGTCGGTGCTGATGGGCAGCTTGGCTTTGACGTTGTCTTTTTCAACGAAAACGACGGGGTTCTTGGCGTCGGTGACGTCGATGTCGCACTTGGCGCCCAGTTTGGCAAAGGCCTCTTTGGCGTTAACCATCAACTTTTTGTTGACATCGGCAAGATCAAAGCCCATCGCTTTGGCCATCACGCGGGCAGCATCGGTGTTGTCCACCAGTCCCGAGAGGCTGTTGGGACCGTAGCTGTAGACGATGACATCCTCGCCGGTATGGCCGTGGGTGGTCCAGCCGATGCGGGCGCGCTTGCTCACGATCCTGCCGATGCCGTAGTCGCGGTCACTGTCTTTGGCCAGCCATTTTTTCGCCTCTGCAAGTTCCTCGTCGGTCACATCGGTGATGCTGTAGTACTTGGCGATGGCTTCTTTGATCTGTTCGTCTGTGGCGTCTTTCGGCAGTTCACGGACGATGTAATCGGAGGTGCGGTTCACCTTGAGCAACGGCGACATCACCGTCTCAAGGGGCATTTTGTCGTATGATTCGTCGGAGAGGCTGTTGCCGATGGTGACGCCGCCATTGCCGTGGTCGGTGGTAACGATCAGCAGGGTGTTCTTGTCCTTTTTCGCAAAATCGAGGGCCACTTTGACGGCGCGGTCAAAGGCGTTGATGTCGCTGATCAGGCCGACAGGGTCGTTGGCGTGGGCAGACCAGTCTACTTCGCTGCCTTCGACAAAGAGGAAGAAGCCATCCTTGTCTTTGCTGAGCCTGTCGATGGCTTTTTGGGTCATCTCAGCCAGGCTCGGTTGTTTCGCCGGGTTGCGGTCGATGTCGCGATCCAGGGAGACATCGGCGAACATGCCCCAGATCTTGTCCGCCGTGGAGGCCTTCAACTTGCCGGTGTCGGTCACATAGTCGTAGCCGCGTTGCTTGATCACCTTGATCAGGTCCTGGCCGTCGGCGCGCTTTTGCCCGAGGTAGCCGGCGCCGGCGCCGAGGACGACGTCCATGTCCTGGTAGACCTGCTGTTCGGCGATCTCCTCATAATTGGAGCGCTTATACCAGTGGGCCGATGTGGCCGCCGGGGAGGCGTGCTGGATCTGGGAGGTGGAGACGATGCCGGTGGCCTTGCCCATCAGCTTGGCCCCCTCCAGGACAGTGGCGACAGGCTTGAAGGGCTCGCTGCCGCTGTATTCCTTGGCGCCGGTGATGTTGATCTTGTCGGGAAGGACCGATATGTAGCCGCTGTCGCTTTTGAATCCTGTCGAGTAGGCGGTTCCGGCAGGCGCCGAGTCGGTGATGATAGAGTTGGCGCCAAAGGTGCGTTGTAACGCCAGCTCAAAGGCGGGATCATCGAGGGCGAGACGGGATTGGGGGTCCTTACTTTTTGCGATGTTGTACCAGCGGGTCAGGGTCGTGCCGCCGATCGAGTTGCCGTCGCTCAGCATGAAGATGACGTTTTTCGCTTTGCCTTGGCTGGCCGAAGCGCCGGCGGCAAGGGCGGGGGTTAGGGACGTCAACAGCATGGCCGTTCCCATGACGGCGGCGAGCATGTTTTTTGTCGCCTTGTTCATTTGATGACCTCCTTAATTGGTTATCGCAGCCTACATTAGCATCATTTTGTTAAATGACGATGACGGCAGATTAAGGTTCCTTATGGTTTCATGATCTCCCGTGTTAAGTTTTTTTCCTCCTATCATCCCAACTGAAAAAGAGCGCAGATCCCCAAAAAAGAGCAGAGCCAACCCGGATCTCGACAAATTGCGGCAAATCGCGGATTGGCTCTGACCTCACAAATCGATTATCCTCTTGCTCCAGCTTCCGTGGGTTATGATTCCGCTTCCGAAGCGCCCACTGCCGGCTGCAGTTCGATCTCCACGCTGACGCCCTGCCGCGTGCCCAGATTGGTGGCGGCGAGTATATATCGTCCGGGATAGCGGATATCCTGGCCCGTGTTGCTCGACTGGTTCCATGTTTCCTGGAATGCTTGATACTCTGCCGGCTGCAAGACGATGGTCTCGGCAACGGGATTGAAGGAACGACCGCGGGACCAGCGCCAGACTTCGATGCCGCTCAATCCCAGGTCGATGGACAGGTCATACCGCTGGGACGAGGGGTAATTGAGGGTGATCGGCTGTGTGCCCACATTGGTTTTGATGAAGGTGATCAAGACGGGCTCTCCCGGCCGGTAGACGGCCTTGTTCGTGTACAGGGTGTAGCGGATGTTATTGATTACGCGGGTGATGCGGTGGCGCGGCGGACGAGGCAAATCGCCGCAGGATTCTCCCAGGGAGAGCCACGTCTCCAGGTTGGCCCGTCCCGTCGGACTGATCCCGACTTCGGACTGAAAGGTTCTCACGGCATTCTCGGTCGCTTGATCATAGACGCCGGTCACGGTGACCAGATACTCAGCTGCGTCCAGCAGGCGCTGCAGACGCCGGACGGCCTCACCTGTGCTGCCTCGCGCCAGGTCGGGACAGGTCGGACCTGCCGGCGGTGTGGGCGTCGGACGCGGCGCAGGAGGCGTCGGCGCAGGCCTGGGCGGCGCCGGACGGCGAGGCGGCTGCGGCGTCACGGGCGGACGCTGCCCCGGTTGCCGGGGAAAAGGCGGGATGGGCGGACGGGCGCAGTTGACACCGAGTGCCTGCCATTCGGCCCTTTCGACGATACCGCTTGGTTCCAGGTTCTGGCGGCGCTGCAGGCCGATGACGGCGTTTCGCGTTGCGATCCCAAAGATCCCGTCAATGGGTCCCGGATTCAAACCGGCCCTGGCCAGCAACTGCTGCAGCCGTCTTACCGAAGCGCCCCGAGCGCCCAGGGACAGGGTTGGACAAAGTCCTCCCGGTGATGCCGGCACGGGGATCGAGATCGCTTGCCCCACCTGCAAGACATCCGGGTTGGGCAACCGGTTGGCGGCCAGCAACTGCTCCAATGTCACGCCATATCTCTGGGCGATGGCGGTCATGGTGTCGCCCGGTCGAACATAATAGACGATCAAAGCAAGATCACTCCTTTCTATTCGGTTCCATGATATTCCAGTCACACCCGATTGGTCCGTAAATGAAAAACAGACGCCTGATTAAGCGCCTGCCTTTCGGGATGAAAAGTGAACATGAAAAAATATGAAATTCATACGTAAAAGGCCGCCACGCCTGAGGACCGCGCAGTCTGTGCTCTACCGCCAGGCCAACCAAACGATCCCGGCAATCAAGCCCCACAAGGGCACACTGATTAAAACCGCCGTAAATAAGCCTCGAAAAAATTTGACCGGGCACTCCTCCACGCTTTTCAAACCCCTCCGCTAAAAAGTCCCTTTCATGCAGTATTACCGTTTCTGCTGTCAGGCATAAACGGAGAAACCTCATCCTCCCTTTCGTGGGAAGACGAGGCCTCCACCGACTTTTTTTTCGAAGGGCCTTTTACAGTTCCCCCTGCCGGAAAGCCTCCTTGATCGCGTCTGCCGTACGCCAGGCCAGGGACATGGCCGTTAGGGTCGGGTTGGAGGCGCCGGAGGTGACGAAGAGTGATGTATCGGCGATGAACAGGTTGGGGTGATCATGGGCGCGGCCCCACTTGTCGACGACGGAACGCCGGGGATCGTCGCCCATCCGGCAACCGCCGAGCATATGGGACGTATCGGGCGCCACAAACTCCACCTTGCCCCCGGCCGCTTCAAGGATGCGTTTGCACATCTCCACACCGGCGGCAATCACCTTGTGATCATTGTCGCCGAAGGTGAAGGTCACCTGCGGCGCCGGGAGGCCGACATCGTCTTTCTGATCGGACAAGGTAATGGTGTTGACTTCGCTGGGCAGGGTCTCCCCGACGATGGACAGGCGGGCGAAGTAGTTGTAGTCTCGGCTGATCTCACGCAGGTTTTTCCCCCACAATTCGGACGCTTTGGCGACGATGTTCATGAAGGCCAGCGGCCGGGAACCGTGGGCGAGGATAGAAAAGCCGCGCGCTCGCGAGCCGTCGGCCGGGGTTTCATAGAATTCCTGCGTCAACGCCAGGATGGGCGTTCCTTTGTACGGCAGGATTTCCTCGGAAAATCTCGCCATGATCTCATGGCCGGAATGAAGCATGAAGCACTTGCCCACCATGCCGCTGCTGTTGGCGAGGCCCTGCGGGTGGCGGGCGTCGGCCGACATCAGCAGCAGCCTGGGCGTCTCGATGGCCGAGGCGCAAAGGATGACCGCCCGCGCCCGCTGCCGGTACTCCTGACCGTTAAAGAGGAAGGTGACCCCTTCCACCCGGTCGTCGGGGCGGCAGAGCACCCGGCTGACCATGCAGCCGTGGCGCAGTTCCACCCCGGCGTCGAGGGCCTGAGGGATATGGTGGATCAGGGTGGAGAACTTGGAGTTGGGCAGGCAGCCCTGGGCGCAAAAACCCCGGTTGATACAGGGCGGACGGCCCCGGTAGGGCGCCGACAGGATGGCCAAAGGGGCGACGGAACTGCGGACGCCCAGTTTTTCGCAACCGATGCGCAGGACCTGGTGGGTGCCTGCAATGGGCTCCCGCTCCGGGTAAGGGTAAGGGCCATGGAAGGCCCCCCAGGGGTAGTGCTTCGGGCCGGACACGGGAATCTCCGCTTCCATCTTGCTGTAGTAGGGCGCCACATCCTCGTAGGTGATGGGCCAGTCCTCCCCTACCCCGTCGGCTGAGCGGGTGTGAAAATCGGAGGGGAAGAAGCGAGGCACGACGGCGGTGAAGTGGAGCGTGCCGCCGCCGACGCCGGAACCGGAGGTGTTGTGGCCCAGTTCAGGCGGGTTCGTCCCGGCAGTTAAACGCTTGTAGCGCCAGGCGGTCCGCCGCATGTGCAGTTCGTCGCTGACGAAGTCGCGGCTCACTTCCCAGTAGGGTCCCGCTTCGATGAGCACGACGCGCAGTCCCGCCTGACCCAAGTCGCGGGCCACCACAGCGCCGGTGGCGCCTGCCCCGACGATGACGGCGTCCACCTCATCTTCGAGCCACTTCCAGGCCAAACCTGTTTCATGGTTCATCGGTCAACCCTCCGCACGGGGCCTGGCCCCATGCCTTCCTTGGCCCGCTCCTCCACCCGCGCCGGGTCAAGCCGCGGTTCCCAAGGGTCTTTCAGGCCGTATTCGATCCGGTAGTAGCCTCGCGGATAGGCCGGACCGCCGTAGCCGATCTCTGACCAGATCTCCGGTTGGGAGTAAAAAAAGTCGATAGCCGTGCGAAGCATTTTTTTAAAAAAATCTTTCGACGACAGGCCTGTCCAGGTCACTTCCCCCCGCTGGGCCTTGCCGAGGATATCGTCCATCTCCCAAGGCGCCAACTGCAGGAATGAACGCTGATACAGTTGCAAGGCCGTGGCGTCCAGCCAGGCCAGACCGCCGCGCAGCAGTTGTTCCTCTGGCAACTGGGTGACGGG
This sequence comes from Heliomicrobium undosum, assembly GCF_009877425.1. Taxonomy (NCBI): domain Bacteria; kingdom Bacillati; phylum Bacillota; class Clostridia; order Eubacteriales; family Heliobacteriaceae; genus Heliomicrobium; species Heliomicrobium undosum. The sequence goes on from NZ_WXEY01000010.1 coordinate 102,428, forward strand.
ATGATACCCTTGACCCTGTTTTTCGGCCAAGTGACGGTCCAACTGCCCCGCCACCCGGGCGAGCAGGTTCTCGTCGCCCTCATCGACGAGCCGGCCGATGACCGCCTTCAGGATAGAGAATTCGAGGGGGGTAAAGACATGGGGCATCGCCGGCGGCTGCAGCCTTTTTTCCACCAAGACGCGCGTGTTCTCGTCCCAGTGGGGGCTCTCCCGCATCACGTCATATTCGGGATAAATCGTTTTCACCGTCATGGCGCCCCCTCCTTACAGGTACAGGGCGAGCAGCCCCAGCAACGACAGGGCTGACACCATGATCGGCAGCACCGGCGGTGGTCCCACCATGACATTGTTGACACCCCAACCGCCGACGCGCTGTCCGATCCCCTTGGCATGGTAGTAGAAGCCCGCCAATCCGCTGCCCAGTTCAGCGACGAGGGCGAAGAAAAAGAGCCAGCGCCAGATGGGGGCGTCGCGGATGGTCAGCGCCAGGCCGATCAGGGCGGCCACGGGCAGGCCGATGACCGGGCCCCACATGGCATAGTGGCGAAAGTTCTGCCGGTAGTGAAACAAGGTCACCTGAACAGCGACCATGGCAAAGGCGATAGACGTGAACAGGATCAGGAGCCGGTCAACAGGCCATCCCAGCCAGCGATCCATATGGTCAATCCTCCTTGTAACGAGCCCATATCCTCCGTAACAACCGCGTGTCCGCGATAGTGGGATCACGGCGGCGCTTCCTCAGGCGTCTACATTCCCCCCGTGGGCCGCCAGCAGCCCCTTGGCCTGCTCTTGGCGCTCACTGTCGCAGACCACAGTGACCAGGTAGTTCTCCCCAGTGACGAAGGTCGCGCCGTCGGCCATCCCTGATGCCGTCGGCATAGCGGCGGCCATCACCCGGGTGTCGTTGTCCCGTTCGATTCCCTCCACCAGTGAGGTGAGGCTGCGCCGCTCATCGCCTGTCAAGGGGCTGAAGTAGCGCTCCGCCGAATCAGGGTTCGGCATATGGCTCACCTGGTCCACCTGGACCGTCTCATAGCCCTGTCCGGTCAGTTGCTGTTTCGCCGCTTCGGCCGCCTCAGGCGTGTTGAAAAAGGCAAGGATCGTCTTTTCGGCCATAAAAAAACCCCCTTCTTCCGGCTAGTCTGCCGAAAAGAAGGGGGGCTTATCCTGTGTGAAAGACTATCACTTGCGTGTCACAAACTCCTGCGCGTAATAGCGAACCGTCTCCCCCGATGCGTGGCGACCGAACTCGACACCAGCGCCAAGGGACCGGTACTCCGAACTCAGCAGGTTTTCACGGTGGTCAGGGCTGTTTAGCCAAGAATAGGTCGCCTGTATCGCATCCACATACCCCATGGCCAAGTTCTCGCCGGCAATGCGGTAAGGGACGCCCGAGCGCTCCACCCGCTGGGCGAAGGTTCCTTTGGTCGGCGAATCGTGGCTGAAGAACCGGTTATCGGCCATATCGCGGCAGTGGGCTCGGGCCAGCACAGCCATGTCCTCATCCCAGGATACAGGATTGCCTTTCAGAGAAACGCGAATGGCGTTCGTAATATCCACGACCTGGCGTTCGTAGCCACGGGTCAACTGTTGCAGCGCCTCCCCTGCCGGCGTTTGCGTCCGAGGGGGTTTGGCCCAATTCCAGAGTTGTGATTGGTAGGAATACTGGGTTCGCGCCATCATTGTTTTTGTATCGATCAGCAGGATGCCGGTCAAACGGCCTTCGCGGGCGCTATCCAGGAAGAATACAACCGATTTCTCCCCATCCGCCCAGAGGGGCCGCTCTTTGAGATCCTGGCTCGACAGTTGGAACTGTACATCCCCTTCCGGGATTTTCGCCGTTACAGTCGCCTTCAGCGGATAACGGCTTTCAATCACGGTGCGTGGCGCATCCATGGGGATGCCGCCCACGGTCACGCCCTGGGCGGCCGTGAACACCGCCTGGACCCGTCCTCCCCCGATGCCCACCATGACCAGTTTCGCCGGATCACTGTTGTAGACCCACCATTCAAAGCCATATTCCCCGGGATCGATCCGGCGAGGCTCTCCCAGCAAGAAACGGACTCGTTCTGAACCGTCACCCAGGCGTACGCCGAACACAGCCAGTTCCTGTGACTGGGAATAGGCCAATCCGGCGCCGGAAAGGGCACCCTTGACGGTGATCCGGGCCGTCCGGTTGGATCCATCCCAGATGACCTCGTTGCCGAAGGATTCGCAGAGAAGCCGTAAGGGGACAAATACGCGATCCTCCCGCAACAGGGGCGGCACATCGATCGATTGCGACTTGTTGTCGATAGAGATGTATCGCACATCCGGCCACAGCCGGATGGTGCGCGCATCCTGCTCGATCTCAACAGTCCGCGTCTGCCCGTTCCAGGCAAACCGGGCGCCCATGGCTTCTCCCACAGCCCGGAGCGGCACCAGCGTTCGATCGTCCGCCAGCAGCGGCGGCGGTGTCAGGTTGAGTTTTCGCCCGTTGACCTCGATGGTGATATCAGGGCGGCTTTCCACTACCGGGCTGTTCGAAACACTCCGGAGGCTGGGAGCAGTCTCAGCAGCCCATGCGGAAGCGCCGGTCTCTGCCGACCATGCAGGGAGAGCCAGCAAGCAGGCGATAGCGGCGCTGATGGCGCCTCCCCACCGCCGGCCTGGTCTCTGCCCGGCAGACGGATTCGTTCCACTTTTTATGTAGCGGCTCACGGCAATCCCTCCCTGAAAAAGACACTCAGGTAAAAGTCCATAAGACATTAAACATCCATAATAAATCTTTCGCCGCGCGCGGCAACGATCTGACCGGAGCCGCCCTCACTTTTTCTCCTGCGCGAGCGAATCAATGAATTGCCGCGCCGTCCGACCGGAACGTCCGTTGTGACGCATCTCCCAACGCAGGGCCAGCCGGCGCAGTTCTTCTGAATCCATCTCGATCCCCTGTTGCCGGGCCAGCGTTTCCACGATCTCCAGGTAGGCCTCCTGCCCCGGCGCTAAAAAGGTGACCGTGATCCCGAAGCGATCGGCCAGCGACATCTTCTCCTGGTAGGTGTCGCCGGGGCGCAGTTCCCCATCGTCGGTGAAATGGGGCTGGCGATCAGTCACCACCTCCCGGATCAGGTGGCGGCGGTTAGAGGTGGCGTAGATGGCCACATTGTCGGGGCGCACGGCGATGCCCCCCTCCAGGACCGCTTTCAATTCCTTATAGGAATCCTCCCCCTCCTCAAAAGACAGATCGTCGATGAAGAGGATGAACTTCTGGGGGCGTTCCTTGAGCATGTCGACGATGAGAGGGAAATCGGCCAGCCGGCTTTTGGGGACCTCTACCAGGCGCAAGCCCTGATCGCCGAATCGGTGGATCAGCGCTTTGACAGTCGACGACTTGCCGGTGCCGCGATCACCGTAGAGCAGGACGTTGTTCGCCCGGTATCCGGCCAGCAGCCGCTCCGTGTTCTCGATCACCTCTGCCCGCTGGCGCCCATAGCCGACCAGTTCCTCGAGGCGGATGGGATCGGGCCGGGTGACGCCGGTCAACTGCCCCTCCCAGCGAAAAGCGAGAAAATGGGCGAAGCGGCCGGAACCGAACTGGCGGTGATACCGAGCGAGCGCCGGCGCCGCCTCGCGCCAGTCGGGGCAACAGGCGAACGCCTTTTTCATCTCCCACCGCGCCTTTTGCGGCAGCGAGTCCATCTCTTCGGCGAGGGGACGCACCTCTTTCCAGACCGGCGCGGGACGACCAGAGGCGGCCTGCGCTTGGGCCTGCCACCAGTCGGCAGACAACCGGAAGAGGGTTTGCAGGTTGGCCAATTCGAGGGCAAGTCCCTCCCGCATCGCGGCGCCCAGACCGGCATCGCCGTACTGGGCCTTCTTGGAAAAGCTGGTTTCCACCAAAAGCATGTGATCGAGGAAGTAATTCTGCCAGGCATCGCCGATCACCGGCGACCGGCTCAACTCGCCATAACCGACAAGCCGTTCAAATAGGTTCCAATAGAGGCTCTGGGCCGAGGCCTCCCCTGCCCCGCAACCGGGGATCCCGTATAAAACCTGACACAGCCGGCGAGCCAGCCCGATGGTCTCGTCCTCCAACATGGGGCGAAAAAAACCGAATGCCTCCCAGGCCAGCAGGGCTTCCTGCAGGCTGGGCGTCATCAGGGCTTTTGGGGAGATGTATGCTTGTTGTTCCGTTGTCACTTGTTGTTCCATGGACATGTGTTGTCACCTTCCTTGCGTGATTCCCTCCCATTGTACTCTATCGACGGCTTTCGACCAACGCTTCCTTTTTTACATTCGTCCTACTGCAACGAGGGGCATGGAAGTTTCCTTCCTTCCATATCTTCTAGCAGGTAAGGTGGCTCCATCTTTTAGCGGTGAGGTGGTCGCTGTGGACGCGCTGGTCATGGGCTTTTTCCTGGGCGTCGCCATCTCCGCTTCCCCCGATTTGCCCAACCTGTACATCCTCGAATCGGGTCTCAGCTATTCCCGCAAGGAAGCGGTCAAGATGGCCCTGGCAACCCTGGTGACAGACAATCTGATCTTCCTCTGCCTGAGCGCCCTGTCTCTCGGCTTCAACCTGGAATGGAACCCCGGCGCCATCTTCAAGCAATTCTCCGGCCTCTTTCTGATCGTCATGGGCTTGGCTTCAACGCTGAAAGCGAATCCCTTCGGTTTTCACACGGGCGGTTGCTGGCTCGGCGTCATCGGTTCCCTGATCAATCCCCTGGGCTACTTCCCCATCCTGCTCTTCATGTCTTCCCTACCCCAAGTCAACCAGAAAATCGCCGCCTATCTGGGCGCGCTGCTGGGCACCTCCCTCTGGTTCGCCTTCCTGATTCTCTTCCTCTATTACCTGTCACGGAGGCTGCGATTGATGACGCGGCAGACCCTTTCACGGGGGCTGTCTTTTCTGATCATCCTGGTAGGGGTATTTTTTGTCCTCTCGGGATAATGCTAGAGAAAAAGGGCATGTTCTCCCGGGAGGCGGCACATATGTTGAAGACAGATTCCTTTTTGCGCGTGATGATCGATGGACAACCATTGCAGGGCAGGCGGGGGATGACCCTCTTTGAACTGGCCCAGGAGGTGGGCATTCCCATCCCCCACCTCTGTCACGAAGACAGCCTGCACCGGGAAGGCGGGTGCGGGCTCTGTGTCGTCGAGGAGGAACAGACAGGCCGGCTGGTCAAAGCCTGCGCCTTCCCGCTTCAGGACGGACTGGCGGTGCGCATCGAAAGCCCCGCTGTCCGCGACGAACGCCGGGCCAACCTGCTGCGCATGCTCCAAGGTCACCGGATCGAATGCGCCGAATGCGCGAAAGAGGAAATCTGCGCGCTCCGCCGCTACGCCCAAGATTACAATGTCGAATTCGCCGGGGAACTGGCCTTGCTTCCGGAACACCCCTCTCTCCCGCTCTACCCGGCGGTGAATGTGCCGCCCCTTCCGCTGAATGTGGGCAACCCCTTCCTTCAGCGGGATGAGCAAAAATGCACCGGCTGCGGTTCCTGCGAGCGCCTCTGCCCTTCGACCGGTCTGACCTCCCTCCGGGCAACGGGAAGCGTTTCCGGTGAAACCGCTGAAACGGCGTCAGAAAATGCCGCCTGTGACCACTGCGGCATCTGCCTGAACGTATGCCCGACGGCGGCGCTGCTCGAAAATCCGGCTTTTGCTTCGTATGCGCAAAGGTCTGACACTTCTTCTACCGTCGAAACGCCGTCCATCACCCCTGGTAGGGGATTGCCAAGCCTTATGCCAGAAAAATCACATGTCCCCCTGCCCGATGAAAAGCGCTTCGCCCCGGTGGACGCTCCCGCATCGCTGTCTCCCAAAAAAACGCCTTCCATCCCGCTCAAAAAAACGCCCGTCGTCCCCCGCAAGGGACCCGTTGCCCTCAAGATAGCCAAGTCGAAGATCTCCGCCGACGCGCAAGGTATCCGGACGACCTGCCCCTACTGCGGCGTCGGCTGCCAACTTCAACTGAAGGTCCATGAAGGAAAGGTGGTCGGCGTCGGCAGAGACAAATCGGGGTCCAACCGGGGACAACTCTGCGTAAAGGGTCAGTTCGGCTGGGAGTTCATCCACCATCCGGACCGGCTCACGGAGCCGCTGATCCGGCGCGGCGACCGTCTCGAACCGGCCACATGGGACGAGGCGCTTGACCTGGTCAGCCAGCGGTTCCAATCGCTCCTCAGCCAATACGGCGGCCATGCCCTGGCCGGGTTCAGTTCGGCCAAGTGCACCAATGAGGAGAACTACCTCTTTCAAAAGTTCATGCGCGTCGCCCTCCGGTCCAATCATGTGGACCACTGCGCCCGCCTCTGCCACGCCTCGACCGTGGCCGGCCTGGCGACAGCCTTCGGCAGCGGCGCCATGACCAACGGCCTCAATGAACTGCCCTTCGCCGACGTCATCCTGATCATCGGGGCCAATGTGACGGAGACGCAGCCTGTCACCGGCTACCGGCTGCGCGAGGCAGCCAAAAAAGGCGCCAAGTTGATCGTCATCGACCCGCGCCGGATCGACCTGGTCAAAGACGCCCACCTCTGGCTCCGCCTCCGGCCCGGCACGAACACGGCCCTCTTGAACGGCATGGCCCATGTCATCCTTCGCGAAGGCTGGTGGAACCGGGACTTCGTGGCCGCCCGCACCGAGGGCTTTGACGAATGGCGCGAGGGGCTGACGGACTACACGCCGGAGCGGGTGGAGGAACTGACCGGCGTCCCCGCCAAGGACCTCACCGAAGCTGCCCGTCTATACGCCCAGGCTGAGCGTGGCTCCATCGTCTACGCCATGGGCATCACCCAGCACACCTCAGGGACGAATAACGTTTTCGCCGTAGCCAACTTATCGGTCCTTTGCGGTCAGTTGGGCCGCGAAGGGACAGGCGTCAATCCCTTGCGCGGCCAGAACAACGTGCAGGGCGCCTGTGATATGGCCACCCTCCCCAACTACTACCCCGGGTATCGCCACATCCTGGAAGAGGAGGAACGCCGGTTTTTCGAATCCTTCTGGGGTGTCGAGTCTCTCCCTGACTGGGTGGGCAAAACCGTCCCCGAGGTCTTCCACGGCATCCACGAGGGTGATATCCGCGGGCTCTTCATCATGGGCGAAAACCCCATCCTCGCCGACCCGGACAGCAGCGATGTGGAAGCGGCGCTACGGCGGCTCGACTTCTTCGTCGTCCAGGACATCTTTCTCACCGAGACAGCCCGTCTGGCCCATGTGGTCCTGCCGGCGGCCTGCTTCGCCGAAAAAGACGGGACTTTCACCAACACGGAACGGCGGGTGCAGTTGATCCGCAAGGCCGTCGAACCGCCCGGCAACGCCCGCTCCGACTGGGAGATCCTCACGGCGCTGGCAAATCGCATGGGGCTGCCCTGGCGGTATGATCACCCGAAGGGAATCATGGAGGAGATCGCCGGCAGCACTCCCCTCTACGGCGGCATCCGCCACGAACGCTTGGAAAAAGTGGGGTTGCAATGGCCCTGCCCCGACATGGATCACCCCGGGACGCCTTTTCTCCATGAGGAGCGCTTCACCCGCGGCAAGGGCAAGTTCCACCGCGTCGAACACCTGGAGGCCGACGAACTGCCCGACCGCGACTACCCCCTGCTCCTGACGACAGGCCGTATCCTCTACCAGTACCATACGGGTAGCATGTCCCGCCGTTCTTCCAAGCTCTCTGCGATGGCGCCGGAGGAGAAAGCGATGATCCATCCCGGCGACGCTTCCCGCTTCGGCCTGAAAGATGGGGATCGCGCCTTCGTGGAATCGCGGCGAGGGCGGGTGGTCACATCGGTCCAAGTGACAGAGGGCGTTCCGCCGGGCGTCGTCTTCATGACCTTTCACTACGCCGAGACACCTACCAACCGCCTCACCAACGATGCCACCGATCCCATCTGCCGCATCCCCGAGTTGAAGGGGTGCGCCATCCGGCTGGCGCCGGCGGGAGAACAGGGGGTTGAACTTCCGTTTCACTAAGAAACGTTCAATATAGCCAGTTTTACAGTCTTTGACGCGGAATCTCCTGAATAGGATAGGGTTACGCCCCTCCGGCTTTCGAATCCGGAGGGGCGTATTTCTTTTCCTTTATCTTTCAGGTATATCCCCGAAGGAAAACTATTGTCTTTGTCGAAAAAGTCTTTAAATCTGTAATCTCTATAACGCCGCTTGTGCTACTACTTTTTTTCCCAAGAAAAAGTGATACGTCGATTCACGAAGAAGGGAGTTACTATGAAATGAAACTAACTGTCGGCAAAAAGATTAGCCTCGGCTTCGTCATCATGCTGGCTCTCGTGCTGCTCCTGGGCGGAAGCTCCTACTACTCGCTCCAATCGTCTTCCCGCCATCTTGAGGAAATGACCATCTCCAACGAGCGGTTGGTCCTCGTCCTGACCATCGAGGCCGAGTACCAGGGCGCTGTGGCCGATGTGCGCGGCTACATGACCTACGGCGACCAGAAGTACCGCACCCAGTATGAGCAGAAGATCGCCAAGGTTCTCGCCATGGAGGATAAACTCCACGAGATGGCTTTGGTGGAACGAAAAGAAAAGGTGGTCCAGTTGAAGGCCGCCACGATCGACTGGCGCAACGGCGTTCTCAACGAACTGATGCCATCGGTCCATGAGGAGCACGCCGCCCTCAGCCGCGGTGACATCGACGGGTACCGGACCCATCATGATCGTTCTCAGGCCATCGCCAAAACGCTGGTGCCGAAAGCCACCCAGATTATGGCAACCCTCGACGACTTCGTCCAGTTCAATCAGGATCTTTTCAATCAGAGCGTGACGGGCACAAAGACGGACGCGAACCGTATGGAAACCATCTCCATTACCCTGGCGTTGATCGCCCTTATTGCCGGCGGAGCTTCCTTTTACCTGTTCCCCCGCATGATCCGCCGCCCCATCGAGCAGATGGTGGCAGGGGCAGACAAGTTCGCCGCCGGCGACCTGCGCGCCGCCATTGAGATTCATTCTGATGACGAGTTCGGCCAGTTGGCCACCGCCTTGAACCGGATGCAGGGCAACCTGAAGGAACTGATCGGCAAGATCAAGACATCTTCGGCCGACTTGGCCGAATCATCCCTACAGTTGTCTGACGCAGCGGAGCAATCGGCGCAAGCCTCGGCCCAGGTAGCCGAGGCGATCACCTCCGTTGCCGAGGGAAATGACGCGCAACTGCAGGCGATGACAGAGACGGCGTCGGTGATGGAACAAATCGGCGCCCGCACCGACAAGGCGGTCGTCATCAGCCATGAGGTTTCGGCATTGACCGGTGAAACGTCCCAGGCCGCCGCAGAGGGCCGGACAGCCATCGGCGCCGCCACAACGCAGATGAACCGCATTGAGACGACAGTGACCGGCCTGGCTCAGGTCGTGGCCAACCTGGACGAACGCTCCCAGGCCATCGGCCAGATCGTCGACCTGATCGCCGGCATCGCCGGGCAAACGAACCTGCTCGCCTTGAACGCCGCCATCGAAGCCGCCCGTGCCGGCGAACAGGGCCGCGGCTTCGCCGTCGTCGCCGAGGAGGTTCGCAAGCTGGCGGAACAGTCCCAGGATTCGGCCAGCCAGATCGCCGTCCTCATCGAAGAGATCCGCCGCGAAATCGAGGCTGCCGTCAAATCGATGAATGACGGCTCCCGGGAGGTCTCCGAGGGCGCCCAGGTCGTTCACCGGGCGGGAGAAGCCTTCATGACCATCTCCGATCGGGTTGTCCTGGTGACCGCCCAGGTGAAGGAGATCACGGCCGCCGTGGAGCAACTGGCCGCTGGCGGCAAGCAGGTCGCCGCCATGGTGCAAAAAGCAGACGGCATCAGCAAGGAGATCGCCGGACAGTCCCAATCGGTCTCAGCCGCCACAGAGGAACAGAGCGCGTCGATGGAACAGATCTCGGCTTCCAGCCATAGCCTGTTGCAGATGGCCGAGAATCTGCGCGAAGCTGTGGAACGGTTCCAAGTCTGATCATTGACGTGGCATAAGCGCTCAAGCGGATAATACCGGAACCGGTTGACCAGACCCGCTCAACGAAGGGATGACGCCCAACCGCCGCCAGAGTCAAGAGGCGGCGGTTTTTTTTGCCAACAAGCACTCTAGTCCGACACCATTGTCTCTTGCTATACTGAATTGATAGTGTAAAAGGGGGGGAGCCGCCTGAAACTGCTCATTCCGATCCTGCGCTTTTTATTGTCACGCCTGTTCCGCCTGCGGCTGATGCACTTTGAACGCCTCCGGAACGAAGGGCCGCTCATCGTCATGCCCAACCACGTCTCTTTTCTCGACGCACTGATCCTGGGCCTCTTCCTGCCGGAAGACATCGTCTTCGTCGTCAACACCGGAATCGCCGCCAAGCTCTCCTTCGCGCTCCGCTTTCGCAAGCATATCCCCATCGACCCCCTGAATCCCTATTCCATCCGTGACATCGTCTCCGCCATCAAGGGCGGTATGAGCGTCGTCCTCTTCCCTGAGGGGCGGATCACGACGACCAACGGCATCATGAAAATTTATGACGGGATCGCCTTCATCGCCCAAAAGACAGGCGTCCCCGTATACCCCGTCGGCATCGACGGCCCCCAGCACTCGCGTTTTTCCCGCCTGGAAGGCAAGATGCCGCAACGCTGGTTCCCACCCATCACCATATATGTCGACGAGCCCTTCTCCCTGCGCACGGCGAAGGGGATGAATCAAAAAGACCAGAAGGCCGCCGGCAGCGACCGGATCCTGAAAGCCCTCGAACTGGCGCTCTTTCGCAGCCGCTACCACCCAGGCATCAATCTCTTCAACGAACTGCTCGACGCGGCGCAACTGTTCGGGATGAACAAGGAGACCATCGAGGATATCAACCAGAAGTTGACCTACCGCAAACTGCTGCTGGGGATCTACGCCCTGAGCGAACCGCTCAAGCGGCGGATCGCCGGCGAGGATCGTGTCGGCGTCATGCTGCCCAACGCAGCCGCCCACGTGGTCACCCTCTTCGCCCTTTTTCGCATCAACATCACCCCGGCCATCTTAAACTTCACGAGCGGCCCCCAGGGGATCCTCGACAGTTGCGAGACGGCGGAACTGAAGACGGTGATCACCTCCCGGCAGTTCATCGAAAAAGCGGGCCTGGAGGCCCATGTGGAGAAAGCAGCCGAAAAGGCGCGCATCCTCTACCTGGAGGATGTGCGGGAAGAGGTCACTTCCTTCGGCAAACTGAAGGCCCTCCTGAACGTGGCATGGAAGCGACGAACCACGCCGGGTAAGGAGCGGCTCATCCTCTTCACCTCGGGAAGCGAAAGCAAACCGAAAGGCGTCATCCTCCGCCACGACAACATCCAGGCCAATGTGATGCAGGCCTGCACTGTCGTCGCCTTGACGGCAAAGGACAAACTGCTCAACGCCTTGCCCATGTTCCACAGCTTCGGCCTCCAGGGCGTCTTCATCCCCCTCCTCTGCGGCTTTGAGGTCTTCCTCTATCCCACACCGCTTCACTACAAGATCATCCCGGAAATCGCCTATGACCGCAACGCCACCATCATCTTCGGCACAGGCACCTTCTTGCAAGGCTATGGCAAGCACGCCCACCCCTACGACTTTTACTCCATCCGCTACGTTGTCACGGGCGGGGAAAAACTGAAGGAGGAGACGCGCCGGCTCTGGCTGGACAAATTCGGCCTGCGCTCCCTGGAAGGCTACGGCTGCACAGAGGCTTCGCCCTTCCTGGCCATCAACTCCCCCCTCTGCTTCAAGGCGGGCACCGTGGGGCGCATCTTCCCCGATGTGACACACCGCATCGAACCGGTGGACGGGATTGAACGGGGCGGCAACCTTTTCGTCCAAGGACCCAACGTCATGGAAGGCTACCTGATCCACGGCAAAGGCTTCGTCCCCGCCGGCGAGTGGTATGACTGCGGCGATCTGGTGGAAGAAGACGCCCGTGGATTCATCACCATCCTCTCGCGGCTCAAGCGCTTCGCCAAACTCGGCGGCGAGATGGTCTCCCTGAACCTGATCGAGGAACTGGCCACCCGCTGTTTTGATTCGACGGAGGTGGCCGCTGTCAACGTCTCCGGCGGCAAAAAGGGCGAGCAGGTGATCCTCTTTACCACAGTTAAAAACGCTTCCCGGCAGGCGCTCCGCGATTTTATCGCCAACTCGGGCCAGTCTCCCCTGCTCGTTCCGGCCCGCCTCTGCCACCTCGACAGCCTGCCCCTGCTGGGCAGCGGCAAAACAGACTATGTGAGCCTGAAGACGGTCTACGCCGAGGCGATCGCGAAGGACTTGGCCGAAGAGACCGACGACGATGAGGCCGATGAGAGGGAGGGCATGGCAAGTGCCTGAGCAGCCGGAAAGGCTCCCCCGGCAAACGCCGGAAGTTCCTGCCAAGGGCAAGCGACCTCCCAGGCTCCGTCCGCTGACGGCGCTCCTGGCGGCCCAATTTTTTTCCGCCTTCGCCGACAACATGATCCTCTTCATCACCCTGGCCATCATCAAATTGGAAGGACTGCCCGACCACTACCTCCCCCTCGTCCAGGTGGCCTTCCTCTTCGCCTATGTCGTCCTGGCGCCCTGGGTGGGCCGCCTGGCTGATCGGGAGGCCAAGTCGCGGATCCTGCTCATCGGCAACGGTGTCAAAATGGCAGGGATCGCCCTGCTCCTGGCCGGCGTCGATCCCGCCATCAGTTACGCCGTCGTCGGCGTCGGCGCTGTCACCTACTCGCCGGCGAAATACGGCATCCTGCCGGAACTGACCGATTCGGAAGCCAAGCTCCTGAAGGCGAATTCGCTGATCGAGAGCTTTACCATCCTGGCCATCCTCACGGGCTCAGTGGCCGGCGGCATTCTCTCAGACCGTTCCGTCCCCCTTGCCCTGCTGGCCTGCGCCGCCCTGTACGGGACATCGATGGCGCTGACCCTGTTCATCCCGTCAAAAGCCGGCGACCGTACGATCACCATCGGCTTGCAGGCCGTTCCGGCCTTTTTCAGCGACATCGCTCAGCTCTGGCGGCTGCCGGCCTGCCGGTTTTCCCTGATCGGCACGGGGGCTTTCTGGCTTTCCTCGGCGGTGCTGCGCCTCGTTGTCATTCAATGGATTCCCGTCACCTTGGCGATCATGACAAACACCTCCATCTCCCTGCTCATCTCCGTGACCGGCGTAGGCATCGTTCTCGGCGCCGCCGTCACGCCGCGGCTGATCCGTTTCCAAGACTACGAAAAATCGCGACGCTACGGCGTCGTCATGGTCGCCATCATCTTCACCTTTCTGCTCATCAAGACGGTGCCCTTTACGGTCGCAGCGCTACTGGCTGTCGGCTTCAGCGGCGGCGTCTTCATCGTGCCGATGAACACCGTGCTCCAGCATGAGGGCCACGGTTCCATCGGCGCAGGCAAGACCATTGCCATCCAGAACTTTGTGGAAAACACGCTCATGTTCTCCGGTGTGGCCTTGCTGACGGCGGCGACGAAGGCGCAGGTTCCCCTATCGCCCATCATCGCGGCCACCGGGGTGATCATGGCGCTCTTTGTGGGGGTCCTCTTCACGTCCTATTCCGGCGCGGCCCGGCGATCCGTTTAAATCCGCTTGAACGGGAAGCCTTACCGACCCGGCTTCGACCCGGAAGAAGCGGCGCAGATGATCGTCGATTATAACAACGATAAAAACGCGGTGTCGTTTCGTGCGACGCCGCGTTTTTTCATGAACTCTCGATGAACCTGATTCGAAAATGATGCTGACTCCGTTACTTTTTCGGTTTTTTACTGATCGCGTTCTGCGGGCAAACACGGATACAGATGCCGCATCCCGTGCACTTGCTCTCGTCGATCTCCCAACGGTCCACCTTGCGGTTAAAGAACCCTCCCCCGCCGACGGGGATGATCGCCTGGACCGGGCAACGCCGCGCAGGTGGGCAACCTTTCATCCGGTCACAAATGCTGTAATCAATCGTCACCATTGATACATACCCCCTGCCGGTATTATACGCGCCCTTGCGGAGAGCGTCAACCGGAAATTCGCCAACCGCCTTCCGGGATAGGTCTGCGCCGATAGGGCGAAAATGACAGGGACAGCATTTCCTTCAGAAAGGAATGAGTCGATGAAGCTCATCACCTGGGGTTTCTGGCTGGCGGTCTTCCTGGCGGCGCTCCTGCTGCTGTTGTTGGCGCTCGACTATCCGCCCATCTTGCGTGTCATCGCTCGCAATCTGAAATATGAACTGTCCCATCCCATGGGCAATGCGCCCCATCGGTTGACACTGCCCTTGGGGCATGAGAATGATATCTATTGCGGCTGGGTCGGTCACTCCACATGGATCATCGAGTTTGAAGGCGTCCGCCTGATCACCGACCCGGTCTTTTCCGATCGCGTGGCCCTCATGCGAAGACGGGTGGCGTCCGCCATCAACCCCGAAAACATCGACAGCCTTGACGGTGTCCTAGTCACCCACGCCCACGTCGATCACCTGGATCCGAAGAGCCTGCGCCAGCTTCCTGCAGGAACGCCGCTGCTGCTTCCGGAAGGAGACGATCCGCTTGTTGCCGGCATCCCGCTCTCCCTTGCGCCGATGCGCGGCTACGGCACGCACCGCTTGAAGGACGTAACGGTCACCGCCTTCGCCTCCCCCCATATCGGCCGGCGCCACTCCCTGTCGACGCCGCGGGAAACCCTCCTCTACCTGTTGCAAAAGAACGGCCGCAGCATCGCCTTTTTCGGCGATACGGCCTTCGCCCCCGCTCTTGCCGAGGCGGTCCGGTCGGCCTGTCCCGGCGGTGTCGACGCAGCCTTCATTCCCATCGCCGGCTACGCCCCAGAGGCCTTCCACCGGGAGCACGCCACGCCAGAGGAAGCCTTGCAGATGGCCTTGGCCATGGGCGCCCGCACGATCATCCCCATGCACTACGAGACCTTCATCCTCTCGCAGGAACCGGTCGACGAGCCGCTGCGGCGGCTGCTGGCAGCCGCCGAGGAGGCCGGTGTCAGTGACCGTATCCGGCAGACGGCTGTCGGCGGTGTGCTGCGCCTAACCGGCGGCCAATAAACCCTTTTTCCTGCCTCCCTGCTATGTAACGGTTGCAAACAATCGTTTAGGATGGTCTTTTTTGTACCGCAATGTTGGCAGCGAGGTTGCTCGCTGCATCCTTGACGAGGGCTTCCAACAGTTCTTCCGTAAGATCCTCCTCCGAGTAGACCGGGATTCCTTCCCGGCGCAGCAATGCCGCCGCCACCCCCTGTCCGGCGATCCGGTTTCCGGCGAAAGCGCCATCGTAGATGAGGTGAACGCCGCAGGAGGGACTCCTTTCCTTGAGGATGGCCGCCGTGGCGCCGAAGAGCCGGGCAATGCGCAGCGTCTGGCGCGCCCCTTCGATAAAGCCGTCGGTCACGTCGACGCCGTCGCCGTTGACGGCTTTCGCCCGTCCATCCAGGGCAGCGTCGCCGCCGCCTTCTCCCTGCAACTCCACAGGCGGACGAGGGGTCGTAAAGCCGCCCAGTTGTTCCGGGCAGACAGGGATGATCAGGCCCCGGCGACAGAGGTCGAGTAGACTATCGACGGTGTTTTGGGAACCGTCGTATTTGGACCGGATGCCGAGCAGGCAGGAACTGACGAGAATCATGGATGATCAACTCTTTCTCTTTTTTCAATGAAAAATTTCTCTGATAAATTCTCTAAAAAGATCTCTGCGAAAGGTCTAGACAAAAAATGCTCTTAAAACCAGCGCTTGCGGCGGAAATACACCAGGAGGATTCCTGCGATCACAGCCATGGCGACCATGACGGCGTAGTAGCCGTAGGGCCAGCGCAACTCCGGCATGACCTCGAAATTCATGCCGTAGACGCCGACGATAAAGGTGAGCGGCAAAAAGATGGAGGTCACGACGGTCAACTTCTGCATGATCTGATTGGCCCGTTGGCCCTGGAGGGACAGGCGGAGTTCCATCAGGCCCTGCAAGGCCTCGCGCAGCCCTTGAATCTCGAAGGACAGTTCGTTAAGATCTTCTAAGAGATCCCGCAGTTCCTGAATCATCTCGGAACCGGTCGCGCCTTGCAGGTGCAGGTGCTCAATCAGCTTGTTGATCAACCGCCGCTTGGCGAAGGTGTCCTGGTGCAAGGTCAACAGGCGCCTGCGCAAGCTGAAGAGACGGTCAATGGGGATGGGCTTTTCCCGCAGGGCGATGCTTTCTTCCAGCCAGTCCAATTCCCCTTCAATGCTCCCGTAGGTCTGCAGGTTCTGGTCGAACAGTTCCGAGATCAGGAAGAAAACGATGCGGTGAGCGGGTCGAAACTCCCCTGTGTCCGCTGCAGACAGGCACCGGTCAAGCACAGGCAGGTTGGCGCCGGAGTAGACAATGAGCCGCTCCTCATCCCAGGCGATCAACACCGGCGATGCTTCGTCATCTTCTTCGAGGGAGGAAATCGTCAAGGCTAGCATTCCGCCATCATTGGACAACAAACGGTTGCCCCGGAGATTCGGTCTGACGAAAACCTGCGCCTCCGGCGGCAGTTCCGCCGGATCGTTGGCATAGAGCACGGTGATTCCACCGGAATCGACCTGCCGCAACCTTCCTCGCCTCCTACCCCGCTCGTGATAAGGTTATTGTACTTCTTTTTCGGAGGCTTTTTCCATGAATCTGTCCCTTTCCCGTCCTTTTTCCGATTTCCCGGCCGGTCGCTACGCGCCGAGCCCGACAGGGCAACTGCATCTGGGCAACGCCAGAACGGCGCTGCTCACCTGGCTGCAGATCCGCCGGCTCGGGGGCCGCTTCATCCTGCGCATGGAGGACCTCGACCCCGCCCGCTCCGTCGCGGCCTACGCCCGCCAGATTCTCGCCGATCTGCGCTGGCTCGGTCTCGACTGGGACGAAGGCCCTGATGTGGGCGGTCCCTGCGGCCCCTATGAACAAAGCCGGCGGCAAGGCTTTTACGATGCGGCTGTCGATCTCTTCCTGCGCTCAGGGCGAATCTTTCCTTGCGCCTGCAGCCGCAAGGACCTGGCCGAACTGGCTCGCGCTCCTCACGGTTTGAGCGAGGAAGGCCCTCCCTACCCGGGGATCTGCCGCAACCTGACCCCGGAGGCCTGGGAGGCCAAGCTGCGCAAAAAAGGCCAATGCGCCTACCGGTTCCAGGTCCCCGAAGGCAGCCTGTCCTTCGTCGACGCTGTGGCCGGTCCCATCTCTCAGAACGTGCGCCAGGCCGTCGGCGATTTCGTCGTCCGCCGCGCCGACGGCGTCACCGCCTACCAGTTGGCCGTCGTCGTCGATGACGCCCTCATGGGCGTCACCCATGTGCTGCGCGGCGACGACCTGCTCGCCTCAACGCCCCGCCAGATCCTGCTCTATCACGCCCTGGACATGCCGGTCCCGGACTTTTGCCATGTTCCGCTCGTCCTCGGCCCCGATGGCGCCCGCCTGTCCAAACGGCACGGGGGCACAGCCATCGCTTCCCTACAGGAACAGGGGATCGAGCCGGAAAAGGTGATCGGATTCCTGGCTTATACGGCCGGTTTGTTACCGGGGCCGGAACCGGTTCGACCGCAAGAATTGATTCCCCTCTTTGCCGAAGAAAAGCTGCCCCGCCACCCCTGGCGAGTCACCGAAGCAGCGCTGGCGGAACTGGGTTTGCATACCGGAAAAAACCATTGACCGCCGGCTTTTCTTCGCAGTAACATATGAGTAGGTATTCATATGTTACTCGAAAGAAGGTCACATCATGGCTAATACATGCAACGGCAGTTGTGCTTGCTCCTGCAGCGCTTCAACATCAGTAGAAACCCGCTCGGCAGGCTCTGAACAAACCGCCGCAGGCTCTGCGCAAACCATCGCCATCGCGTCCGGCATAGGCGCGCCAGCGGCAGTGACAGCCGCCGCATCCGCTTTTGCGGAAGCCG
Source organism: Heliomicrobium undosum (assembly GCF_009877425.1). Taxonomy (NCBI): domain Bacteria; kingdom Bacillati; phylum Bacillota; class Clostridia; order Eubacteriales; family Heliobacteriaceae; genus Heliomicrobium; species Heliomicrobium undosum. The sequence continues at coordinate 120,267 of NZ_WXEY01000010.1, forward strand.
CAACAACGGCGGCTGCAGTCACGGCTGAGCCTGTCCTCCGCTACTACATCGACGGCCTCGACTGCGCCGACTGTGCCGCCAAGGCGGAAAAGATCCTTTCTCAACAAGCGGGTGTACGCTGGGTCCGTATCGATTTCGGCGCCGGCGCGCTGACCCTTTCACCCATCGAACCAGCTTTCTCCCTGCCGGCCATTACCTCTGTTGTCTCCAGTCTCGGTTACCGCCTGCGGCTGCCTGAAGGCGCCGGCGGACCGAGCGCAGGACAGGAGACAGGAACGATGGCGGGCAACGAGCCCCTATGGCGACGTGTAAACCTCCGCGCCGCCAGACCGGTCCTCTCCGGGCTGGGCCTGGCGCTGGGCCTCCTCCTCGACCAGACGGCGGCGACAACCCTCTCCCCGCTTGTCTACACCTTCGCCATCGTCGCCGGAGGCTGGCCCATCGCCCGCGCCGCCTGGACCGCCCTGAAAACGTTGACGTTGGATATGAACGTGCTGATGATCCTGGCTGTGGCCGGCGCCATCGCCATCCAGGAATGGTCCGAGGCCGCCGCCGTCGTCTTCCTCTTCAGCCTCGGGGCGGTCCTGCAGGCGTCAACGCTGGACAAAACGCGCCGCTCCATCCGCTCGCTTCTTTCCCTGACACCGGCTGTCGCCACCGTCTCCCGCAATGGCGTCGAATCAACCGAAGCGGTGGAGCGGATCATCCCCGGCGATGTGATCATCGTCCGTCCCGGCGACCGGATCCCCCTCGACGGGAGGGTCCTGCGCGGCGCCTCATCGGTCAACCAGGCGCCGGTGACCGGCGAATCGACGCCGGTGGAAAAAGAGCCCGGCGACGGCGTCTTCGCCGGCACGGTCAATGAAAATGGGCTCCTGGAAATCCAGGTCACCCGTCCGGCTTCGGACAGCGCCGTCGCCCGCATCATCCGCCTCGTCGAAGAGGCCCAGTCGCGCCGCGCCCCCTCACAGCAGTTCGTCGACCGTTTTGCCGCCGTCTACACGCCTGCCGTGATCGTCCTGGCCGCTCTGGTGGCCATCGTGCCGCCCCTCTTCGGCGCCCCCTGGGAGGAATGGTTCTACCGCGCCCTGGAACTGCTCGTCGTATCCTGCCCCTGCGCGCTGGTCATCTCGACGCCCGTGGCCATCGTCGCCGCCATCGGCAACGGCGCCAAGCAAGGCGTCCTGATCAAGGGCGGCGCACACTTGGAGGAACTGGGCCGGATCAACACCATCGCCTTTGACAAGACGGGCACCCTGACTGTAGGCCGGCCCGCAGTGGCCCGTTTCGTCAACGTGGCGCCGCCGGATCAACATGATGACCAGGCGTTGCTCTCCATCGCCTGGCGGCTGGAGCGGCGGTCATCGCACCCGCTGGCGGCAGCCATCGTCCGCTTTGCCGAGGAACGCCTTCCGGCAACCGCCCACGCCGCCCTATCGGAACCGGAAGACTATGCCGCCCTGCCGGGCGCCGGTGTGGCCGGCGTCATCGACGGTGTCCGCTATGCCCTCACGTCGCCCGGGCGCAGCCTGATCGCATCCGCCCTTTCGGAAAATCTTCTCGCGCAGATCGACGCGTGGCAACGCGATGGCTATACCGTCAGCCTGCTTTCCGATGAAAGGCGACCGCTGGCCCTCTTCGCCCTTTCCGACGCCTGCCGGCCTGAAAGCAGCCGCGCCTTGGCCCGCCTGAAAGCGGCCGGTGTCAACCATATCGCCATGCTCACCGGCGATAACAGCCACACGGCCCGCCGCATCGCCGCCGAACTGTCCGTCGACGAGGTGCGCGCCGAACTGCTGCCGGCAGAAAAGGCGGAGACCGTGCAGGCATTGATGCGCCCCGAGCGCCGCGTCGCCATGGTCGGCGACGGAATCAACGACGCGCCGGCGCTGGCGGCGGCCCACCTCGGCGTGGCCATGGGCGGTTACGGATCGGACATGGCCATGGAGACAGCCGACGTGATCCTCGCCAGCGACACGCTGGAACAGCTTCCCTTCGCCATCCGTCTCGGTCGCTCAGCCCTGTCCATCATCCGGCAGAACATCATCTTCGCCCTCGTCGTCAAGGCTGTTGCCTTGCTCTTGATCCTTCCCAACTGGCTCAACCTCTGGCTGGCCGTCTTGAGCGACACCGGCGCAGCGCTGGTGGTCATCCTGAACGCCCTTCGCCTGCTCAGCCTGAGACCGGATAAAGAACCCATCCATGAATAATATCGAAGGGCTGCCCCATTCTTCGAAAATAGGGCAGCCCTTTCGCCTTCTCTTTATGTATGTTCTACTCGCATCATTTATTGACCAGTTCATGGATGACCCTCGCCCGTTCGATCAGTTCTTGAATGGGCAACTGGGGGTTGGAACGGGAAAGGTTCTCCAGTGTCTTGCCGTAAGAACTCAGGGTAGTCGCCGTGAACGAATCGACCATCATCTCGATCTCGTTGATCATCTGGGGAGACACCTGAACCCCCTGTCGGGTCATAACGGTAAAAAGATCCGCCTTAAACTGCTGTTTCATGGCGCCGCCTCCTCTTTCCCAAAGTCGGCTCTTCTTGATCCAATTATACCCACTGGGATGCATGGGACGAAAGTCCTATTTTTCTTTTGGGCGACTCAAACATGGTTACTGTTGACGAAGGCGCAAAAAAAGAGCCGCTGCGGCTTGCGCCGGCGGCTCTCCCAAAATAGGCGATACCAACGAGGGTAGTATTGCGAAAAGGGCAAGCTGTATCAATACCCTTTTTCCAGGTCGACCACGTTCAGGGGCAGCGGTTTTTCCGCCAAGAAAGCTTCCAGGTTCGTTTCGAAGATCTCCAGCGCCCGGTCGAGGTAGTGCGGAGAGCGGCCGGCCACATGGGGCGTGATGATCACATTGTGCATCTTCCACAAGGGGCTCTCGGCGGAAAGGGGTTCTTCCACGAAGACATCCAAGGCTGCCCCGGCAATCTGACCCTCTTGCAATGCCCGCACCAGGGCCGGTTCATCGATCACCTTACCCCGGGCGATGTTGATCAAAACCGCCGAGCGTTTCATCAGGGAAAACTCATGGGCGCCGAACCGCTGTTCTGATGCCGCCGTCAGGGGCATCGCCAAAACGACAAAGTCGGCCTCGGCGATGGCAAGATCGATCTGGTCGCGGGGATAGGTCTTATGTACGCCCGCCACACCCCGGCCATCGCTGTTCACCCCGGTGACGCGCATCCCGAAGGCGAGGGCGCGTTGGGCGATCTCCACGCCCATGGCGCCGAGCCCGACGATGCAGACCGTCTTTTGATGGATCTCATCGAGCTTGACATGATCCTCCCAGCGGGCCTGCTCCTGCATGCGGACAAAGAAGGGCAACTGGCGGACGAAGGCCAGCATGACACCCAGGGTGTGTTCCGCCGCCTGAACGGCATGGACGCCCTTGGCGCTCGTCAGCGTGATCTCCCGTTCTTTCAGCACGTCGAAAGGGATGTGTTCCAGGCCGCCAGCAAAGGATTGAATCCATCGCAGTTTCGGCGCCCGCCGCAACACATCCGTCGTCAGGCCGTCGCCGTAGGTGACGAGAACGTCAGCGCCTGGCAGAAATTCCAGCGCCTCGCCGGTAGAGCGGCAAATCCGCCACAGTATGCCCGGGTATGTTCTCTCCAGACGTTCGCGGTGCCATTCGGGAAACGGCATCGTTGTGAGGATCTTCATTCGGTTTCCTCCCCTGTCTCAAGTTTCAACCCTGTATGTTCCCGGCATCGTTCAGCCAGCCGGCAGTCCGCACAGGCCGGTTTGCGGGCATGACAAACCTGGCGTCCGTGAAAAATCAGCCAGTGGTGGGCCTTGGCCCAGAGGTTCCGGGGAATGTTGTTCATCAGTTCCTGTTCCGTTTTGACCACATCTTTGGCCTGCGCCAGTCCGAGACGATTGGAGACACGGAAGACATGGGTGTCCACGGCGATCGCCGGTTCCTGAAACGCCTCGGCCAGCACCACATTGGCCGTCTTCCTGCCCACCCCAGGGAGTTCCTCCAATCCCTCCCTATAGCTAGGAATCTGTCCGCCGTGTTTTTCCACCAAGGTGCGACAGGCCGCCAGGATATTGCGGGCTTTGTTCCGGTAAAGACCGATGCTCTTGATCAGGTCCTCCAACTCCTCCTGCGTCAGCAGGAGCATCGCCTCCGGCGTGGGCGCTTTGGCGAATAGAGCAGGGGTGACACGGTTGACGGACTTGTCCGTCGCTTGGGCGGCCAGCATGGTGGCGATCAGCAATTCGAAGGGGTTGCGGAAATTCAGGGCGCAACGGGCGTCGGGATACATGTCGGCGAGGGTTGCCAGGATGAGCGCATGCCTGTCCAGTCTAAGCCACCTCCGGTGAATCGTCCGGAAAAAGGTAATTTTCAGATTCTTAGTTTACCATATCCGGCGCTTTAGAAAAAGCGGGAGACCATCTGGGAATTGCCGCCTTTTCCTCCGCCACCAGATTTTTACGGCTGTGAAGAAGCGACACTTGGAACCATACTAGCTATGGACCGTTTGTACTTGGAGACAAAAAGGGAGGTCGTGTATATGATGGGGCAACAACAGGCATATGGTCAAGGATGCCAAACGACCGGAACGACGGGCATGGCCAATCAACCGGTTAAGATCCGTCCCCTCTTGGGAGACGGAAGGGATGTGACGATCGTCTATGACGGGATCTTGAGCAAGTCGGGCGCCCAGCAGGTTTACCTCCATGCCGGCTACGGTAATGACTGGAAAAACCCCTATGATCACCGGATGGAGCGCACCTGCCACGGTTGGCAGTGCACCGTCAACATGGAACAGGACGAGCTTCGTTTCTGCTTCAAGGATTCAGCCAACAACTGGGACAACAACAACGGGAGCAACTGGACCTACCATTCCCGTGGGATCAACCCCCCCCATTGATCTGAAAAAGCGGCGGCAAGCAAAGGCCGCCGCTTTGATTCATTCATTTTATTTATAGAATCGGGCCTGCTTCTTTGCGTCGTCCCACGATATACTAGCATCCGGAAGATTGGTCCGTGACCGGCAAAAGAAAAAAGCCCGTCGATATGACGGACTGTACAGTTGCCTTCTACAAACTCGTAAATTAGGATTAATGTGAAAACACCATTACGTAAATTATTACTATATAGGCTATTGTTTGAAAGGCAAACGAAAAGTACAGAATTCCTTTATCTTCATCTTTTGCAACCCTAATTACTCTATTAATGTTGATTAGTGTCAGGATAAAAGCTGTAATTACCAGTAGAACGCTTAACATTTAAACTCGGTTGACATACACTGACGGACGTTGGCTACGCCGCCCGAGCTCTCGACGGCACCTTTGTAA